>JBOGZD010000006.1:0-44442 GCA_050697155.1 Solirubrobacterales bacterium
CGCTGGCGGCGGGGCCGCCAGCGGCGCCTCGCCCTAGAGCCGCGCGGTCCCCTTCGCCACGATCTTGCTCAGGTCGCCGTCGACGTCGCGGGCCTTGACCCGGAACTTCAGCCGGTCGCCGCCCTTGATCTTGCCGAGGCGCTTCAGCGCCCCGTCGTCGATCGTCGCGCGGAAGCGCCTGGTGCCCTGCTTGCGGCGCAGGGTCAGCTTGCGCTTGGTGTGCTTGACCTTCGCCTTCGCGCGCCTCGCGCTGGCCTGAGCCTTCGTGCCCTTGTCGAACTTCTTGCCGGAGGCGAAGCCGAGCACCTTCGGCATCTTGATCGTCGCCTTGCGCAGCTCGTCCGTCCCCGCCTTCACCGACACCTTCATCCGCGGCTCGTCGGTGCCGAGCTTGCGCAGCTTGATCTTCGCGTTCGGCTTCTTCTCGGCCTTCGGCGGGCACTCGCCGACCACGGTCGCCGGCGTCGTCTTGGCCACCGTGGCCCCGGAGTGGGCGTCGAAGGTGGAGTTGAACTCCAGCGGCGGCGGATCGCACACCGGCCGGGACGCAACCACCAACCCGTTGTCGCCCCCGGTGAAGGTGAGCGCGAAGTTGGTGATCGGGATGTCGGGCAGTCCGGCGAACTCGACCCCGGTGCCCTGCGGCGTGAGCACGAACTGGCCGATCAACTGCAGCGGCAGGAGGCCCAGGAGGTCGAGGCCGACTCGCGGCAGGCCACCCTCCGGCGGCAGCAGCGCCACCGCGCCGGTCAGCGCAGTCGGCAGGAACGGCGACGCCGCGGTCGCCGTGCCGACGATCGTGTTCGCCGGACAGGCATGGCCCTCGAACTGGTCCTCGGCGCACTGGTTGGCGAGCACCGCGTTGTCGGCACCGAGGTCAGGCGGCAATACCACCACCGCCCGCTTCAGTCCGGCCTCGGTCGGGGTCTGGGTGATCGCCGTGGTCAGCTCCGGCTTCAGGCCGCCCGTCCCCATCGGGGTCAGCGTGGCCGAGAACCCCGGATCGAACGCCAGGGAGTCACAGCCGGTCGGGGTGAACGGGTCCGCGTCGTCGCTTGCGGTCTCGTTCGTGTGGGCGACCGCGTCGAACCCGGTGGTCGCCGGCACGCAGGAGGTTGGGTTGCGCATGAACCCCACCGGCGGGTCGTTGGCCTCACCGAAGAGGGTGAAGTCGATGCTGTTGATGTGGATTTGCAGGCCACCGGCTGTGTTGGGGATGTCGGTGAGGAACGTGTCGAGGCCGAAGTCGGACTCGCGCAGCGCGGCCGGCGCCTGTAGATGGACGGTGCCGAGCGGAGTCACGAGCGTGTTCCCGAGGCGCGCCGGCTCGCCCGGCTCCGGCACGAGGTTGAAGATCTCCCCGGGGAAGTCGGCGGTCATCATGAGGGCGGGTATGGTCACGTTGGAGGAGACGTCACCGACCTTGCTCTCCTCCGAGCACGCGTCGGCCTCGAAGTCCGCCTCGGTGCAGAACTCCGGGGCGAGCGGGTTCGCGATCAAGCCCGGAGGGAGGTGGATCGTCAGGTCCCTGATCTGATCCGACGATTCCGAGATGTCGATCTCGATGTTGAAGTCGGAATTGGCCCCGGCCTGCAGGTCGACCGGCTCGGCCGAGGTCGACAAGCCGATTGCGAAAGCGGCCGCGGGGCCGATGAACATCAAGCCGCCGACGATCGAGATCGCCGTCGCGAGGCGGGCAGGTGCGCGCATGACTTCCTTGTCTCCTTCCCTCCCGGGATCCTCCCGGTTGGCGTTCTTGCCGCCGCAAACTCTACACACGCAGGGGGTGCCGGGGAGGGGCGCTGCCATAATCGCCCGCCCGTGCCGATCTACGAGTACCGCTGCCGCAACGGCCACAACTTCGAGGTCTCCCAGTCGATGACCGATGACCCGGTCACCGCGTGCGAGGAATGTGGCGCGCCAGTGGAGCGGGTCTTCCACCCGGTAGCCGTGCACTTCAAGGGCTCGGGCTTCTACACCACCGACTACGCCAAGAAGGGGGCGGCCAAGGCCGCATCCGACGGCGGCGAGTCGAAGTCCGAGGGCGAGAGGAAGTCGCCGGACTCCGACTCCAAGAAGTCGGACTCGAAGTCGACGGCGAAGACGAGCTCGAGCTCGGACTAGCGACTGGCGGCTGGCGACTGGCGGCTATCCCTGCGGACAGCTCGGCGCCCGCGGCGGCTCCTTGCCGAGCAGCTTCGTCGCCGCCCGCAGGCACTCCTCGGGCGAGACCACGAGGTTGTTGGCGGCGGTCGTCGACGACGGCTTGAGCACGTCGGTGCCGCCGCCCCCGATCGCCGCCGCGATCACCAGCTGCGGCATCGTCAGCGCGCCCATGCTCGAGACCATCGCCCTGGGCGCGTTCCACCCGATCAGCGGGCCCTTTAGGAAGTTGAGCGGCAGCGACGTGATGCTGGTCAGCTTGCCCTTGATCCCGTCGAGGATCAGCTGCTGGAACTGCGCCCGCTCGACGTCACCCCCGGTAAAACCGCTCGACGGGCACCCGTTGACGCGGGTGCGGGCGAGGGTGATCGCCTGGAAGCCGTCGAGCTCGTTCTCGCCCTCCTTCAGGTTCAGGTTGAAGGCGCCCTCCGAGATGCTGGTGCAGACGTCGGTGGGCAGGTCGACGGTGATCCCGCCGATCGTGTCGATGAAGCTGCGAAACCCGTCGAAGTCGATGATCGCGACCTGGTCGACATCGAGGCCAAGCAGCCCCTCGACCGTGCGCGCTGCGAGCTTCGCGCCGCCGCTCGCGTAGGCGGAGTTGATCTTCTGCGGGCCCTGCCCCGGGATCTCAGCGAGCGTGTCGCGCGGGATCGAGAGCTTGCGGAAGCTGCCGCGACCGGCCCGGATCAGCATCATCGTGTCCGAGCGAAACGGCGGGTTCTTGCAGCTGCGGTCCTTCGCCCGCCCGCTGCCGATCTCCGCCAGGCATTTCTTCGACTCGGCCTCCTCGGGCCCGGCGAAGGCCCCCGAGCGGACGTCGGTGCCCAGCACCAGGATCGTCTGCGGGATCCCGACCAGGAAGGGGTTGCCGTCGAGCGTCTTTCCGACCCCGTCGACGAGCTTCGACTTCTGGATCTGGGCCGAGATCCCGAACGCGAGCAGGCTGATCAGGATCCAGATGCCGGCGCCGATCGCGACCCACTTGCCGACTCGGCGCCAGGGCGGCCTCTCGCTTGGAGGCGCGGCCGGCGCCCGGGGCTTCTCGCCCCGGCGCAGCCGTTCGCGCAGCCCGGCGAGGTCCGGCTTGCCGATGCGGTCGCGGACGCTCGGCCGGGAGCGATACACCGTGTATTCCGGCTTCTCGTCACCCGGCGGGCGCCTCTCGTCCCCGGGCGGGGGCTGTTCCTCGCCCGGCGGGCGGTCGCCTTCAGACATTCGGCTATCAATACCCCATGGCCCCCGGACATTCCTTCCTGGCGCCGGCAACGTGAGCGTCGCCATAGGCGCCGACCTCGGCGGGACGAAGATGGCCGTGGGGGCGGTCGACTCGCAACGGCGCGTGCTTCATCGCTCGACCGAGACCACGCTCGGCCGCGAGCTCGACAACCTGCTCGAGGAGCTCACCGACGAGCTGCGCGCCGCGCTCGCCGCCTGCCCGGACGCGGTCGCCATCGGGCTCGGGATCCCGGCGACGATCGACCGCGAGCGAGGGGTGGCGATCAGCGCCGTCAACCTGCCGCTGGTCGACGTCCCCGTCCGCGAGCTGATCGCCGACCGGGTCGGGCTGCCGACCTACGTCGACAACGACGCCAACGTCGCCGCGCTCGCCGAGCATCGCTTCGGCGCCGCCCGTGAGACCCGTAACGCGGTCATGCTCACCATCGGCACCGGGATCGGCGGCGGGCTGATCCTCGACGGCGAGGTCTACCGGGGCTCGACCGGCGCCGGTGCCGAGCTGGGGCACGTGGTGATCGACCAGAACGGCCCCCCATGCCAGGGAAATTGCCCCAACCGCGGCTGCGTCGAGGTGCTCGCCTCCGGGACGGCGCTCGCCCGCGAGGGGCGCGCCGCTGCCGAGAAGGCCCCTGACTCCGAGCTGGGGCGCCTGCTGGCGGCCGGCCGGGAGATCGACGGACGCGCGGTGACGATCGCCGCGATCGACGGCGATCCCACCGCACGTGAGGTGGTGGCGCTGATCGGCACCCGGATCGGGGTCGCGCTCTCCAGCCTCGCGAACATCTTCGAGCCCGACGTGTTCGTGATCGGCGGCGGCGTCGCCGCGGCCGGCGAGCTGCTGCTCGAGCCGGCGCGCGCCGAGCTGCGCTCACGCGCCTTGCCGCCCCAGAGGGCGACCCGGGTCGTCGCCGCCGAGCTCGGCCCGGACGCGGGGATGATCGGGGCGGCGACGATGGCGCTCGAGGAGTCCGCGCTCGGGGCGGCGGGCCGCGCCGGCGGCGACGCGCCTGCGGGTGGCGTTGCCGGCAGCGATGCGGCGCCCGCCGGGGCCGGCAGCGGCGGAGAGGCCTGATGGCCGGCCGGCTCACCGTCTGCCCGACGCCGATCGGCAACCTCGAGGACCTCAGCCCGCGGGCGCGGCGGGCGCTCGGCGAGGCCGACCTGGTCGCCTGCGAGGACACCCGGCGCGCCGGTCGGCTGTACGAGCGACTCGAGATCCCGCGCCCGCGCCTGGTCTCCAACCACGAGGGCAACGAGGCCGAGCGCTCCCGCCAGCTCGCCCAGCAGATCGAGCGCGGGGCCAAGGTGGTGCTGATCAGCGACGCCGGCACCCCGGTGATCTCCGATCCGGGCTATCGCCTCGTGCGGGCGTGCCTCGACCGCGACCTCGAGGTCGAGGTGCTGCCGGGCCCCTCGGCGGTGACCACGGCGCTGGTCGCCTCGGCGCTGCCGGCCGACCGCTGGCGCTTCGAGGGCTTCCTCCCGCGCCGCGCGGGCGAGCTCGAGCGGGTGCTGAGCTCGCCCGAGACCGTGGTCGCGTTCGAGTCGCCGCGCAGGCTCGGAGAGTCGCTCGCCGCGCTCGCCGCGCTCGCCCCCGACCGCCCGGCCGCGGTCTGCCGCGAGCTGACCAAGCTCCACGAGGAGATCGCCCGCGGCACCCTCGGCGAGCTCGCCCGCCGCTTCCGCGAGGACGTCAAGGGCGAGATCGTGGTCGTCCTCGCGCCCGCCGCGGGCCGGGCCGGCGCCCCCGACGTCGCCTTCGCCGTCGACGCCCTGCGCCGCCTGGTCCAGTCCGGCGCCCGCCCCCGCGCCGCGGCGAGCGTCGTCGCCGCCCTCACCGGCACCCGCGCCAACGAGCTCTACAAGGGCCTCACCGGCCGCGAGCCGCGGGAGTAGGCGTTGGCGACCGGGCCGGCGCGGCGCTAAGCGACGGTTAAGCGGACGGCGCGTTTGTCCGCCGGTCGGATGAGCCCTTAGACTGCCGGCCGAGGCAAAGGAATGCCGCCCTTCGAGCAGGACGCTCATGCAGAGATCTGAGGCGGGCCGCGCTGCAGCGCGGGTCGTCGGGGTGGGCGCGCTCGTCGCGGGCGTCGCCCTCGTCGCGCTGGTGCTCTTCGGCGGCAGCGGCGGCCACAGCTACACGCTGCTGTTTGAGACCGGCGGCCAGCTCGTGCCCGGCAACGAGGTGCTGGTCGGCGGGCAGCCGGTCGGCTCGATCGAGGAGATCACGCTCACCGACGACGCCCAGGCGGCGGTCGAGATCAGCGTCGAAGAGCCGCTGCACGAGGGGACGACGGCGGTCACCCGGGCGACATCGCTCTCGGGGATCGCCAACCGCTACGTCTCGCTCGAGCCTGGGCCCGACAGCGCCGGCGAGCTTCCCGACGGGGCGACGATCGCCGCCGACCGGACGACCTCTCCCGTCGACATCGATCAGCTCTTTGCCACCTTCGATCGGCGTACCCGCGACGCGCTGGCCGACTTCATCCAGGGCCAGGCGACCGTCTATACCGACAACGCCGAGCAGGCCAACCGCACCTACCGATTCCTCGCCCCCGGGCTCCAGTCGACCGAGCGGCTGCTCGCCGAGCTCAACCGCGACCAGCAGGCGTTCGCGCAGTTCCTCGGCTCGGCCTCGAGCGTGCTCGGCGCGGTCGCCGAGCGCCGCGACGACCTCTCGGGGCTGACCGAGAACGCCAACCGCGCCCTCGGCGCGATCGCGCGTGAGAACGAGTCCTTCGACCGCTCGCTGGTCGCGCTTTCGCCGGCGCTGAGCCAGGCGAACACCACCTTCGTCAACCTGCGCGCCGCCCTCGACGACCTCGACCCGCTGGTGGCGACGTCGAAGCCGGCGACCCGGGAACTGGCCCCGTTCCTGCGCGACCTCCGCCCGGTCGCGGTGGATGCGGTGCCGGTGTTCCGCGACCTGCGCCTGGCGACCGCGCGCTCGGGTCCCGCCAACGACCTCGCCGAGGCGCTGCGGGCGCTGCCCGGTGCCGAGCGGCGCGCCAAGCGCTCGGTCCCGGTCACGATCGAGGCGCTCGACGCGTCGCAGCCGAAGGTCGCTCAGCTTCGCCCGTACACGCCCGACCTGTTCGGCTTCCTGACCAAGTTCGGGCAGGTCACCGCCTACTACGACGGCAACGGCCACTACGCCCGCGTGCAGCCGGCGGGCGCCAACCTCTTCGACCGCGATCCGCTGACCGGGGTGCTCGACGCGATCCTGCCCACCGACCAGCTCACCGGCTTCGACAGCGGCTTCTTTGACCGCTGTCCCGGCGGCGCGACCCAGCCGATCTCCGGCTCGAACCCGTTCCTCGACGACGGGGCGCTGAACGGCGCCTGCGACCCGCTCGCGGTGCCCCCGGGGATGTGAGCGCGGTGCCGGAACCAACCGGCAACAGCGCTGCCATGCGCGTACAGCTCGGCACCGCGAGATGCATGTGTCGTTCGGTGATTCCATGAGGCGGATCGCCGGCATCGCCGTCGCGCTCGTGGCCGGCGCCGTCGTGCTCGCCACCGGCGCCGCCGCCGGCGGCGACGACGGCGCGTACGAGGTGCGGGCGATCTTCGACAACGCCGCGTTCCTGGTCGAGGGCGAGGAGGTGCGGGTCGCCGGCGCCACTGTCGGCACCGTCGCCGAGGTGGAGGTGACGATGACCGACGAGGCGGTGCACGCCGACGGCCGGCCCGAACCCGGAAAGGCGGCCGTGGTGCTGCGGATCGACGACCCCGGCTTCCACGACTTCCGCGCCGACGCCGCCTGCCTGATCCGGCCGCAGTCGCTGCTCGGCGAGAAGTTCGTCGAGTGCGAGCCGACCCAGCCTCGGGCCGCCGCCACCGCGCCGCCGCCGCCGCTGGAGGAGATCCCTGACGGCGAGGCCGGGGCCGGCCAGCGGCTGCTGCCGCTCGAGTCGAACGGCAAGGCGGTCGATCTCGACCTCGTCAACGACATCATGCGCGAGCCCTACGCCGACCGCTTCCGGCTGATCCTCAACGACCTCGGCGCCGGGCTCGCGGCGCGCGGCGAGGAGCTGGCCGAGATCGTCGAGCGCTCGAACCCGGCGCTGCGCGAGACCGACGAGGTGCTGGCGATCCTGGCGCGGCAGAACCGCACCCTCGCCGCCCTCGCCAGCGACGGCGACGCCGTGCTCGCTCCGCTTGCCCGCGAGCGCGAACGGATCTCGGGGTTCATCAACGAGGCCGAGACCACCGCGGCGGCGACCGCCACTCGCGGCGCCGACCTCGAGGAGGGGCTGGCGAAGCTGCCGCCGACCCTGCGCGAGCTGCGGCTGACGATGGGCGAGCTCGAGCGCTTCGCGGACGCCGGGACGCCCACCTTCGCCGAGCTCGGCGCCGCGGCGCCCGCGGCGACCAGGGCGACGCGGGCGCTCGAGCCGTTCGCCGACTCGGCGACCGGGGCGCTGCGAAACCTCGCCGGCGCGGCGGAGGAGACGCAGCAGCCGCTGCTCGCCGCCGACCCGGTGATCCGCGACCTGCGCCGGCTTGGCCGCTCTGGCGACGGCCCGGCGAAGGACCTGTCGAAGGTCCTGCGCACGCTGCGCAAGGGCGACGGGACCGAGAACCTGCTCCGCTTCGTCTACCGCGCCGCCGGAACGTTCAACGGCTTCGACTCCCTCGGCCACTTCCTGCGCGCGTTCCTGCTGATCACCAACTGCAACGACTACGTCACCTCGCCGCAGACGGGGTGCATCGCCAACTTCCTCGAGACGACGGCGGCGCCCGCTCGCGCCCGAACGGCGGCGGGCGTGGGACGTCATCCACCGGATGCTCCGCCCGACCGCCCCCCGCAGCGAAATCGCACTCCGGCCTCAAGGTGGCATCCGGGGGGCGATGTCCCACGACCGCCGCCGCCGGCCACGGGCGGTATCCGCGACGCCCGGGCGCTGCTCGACTTCGCGATCGGAGGGCGGGACCAATGAGCGCGGAGCTGATTTGGATGGTTGAAGTGCGAAGCGCGATCCAGGTGCTATGAGGGGCGCCCGGGGTCTGACCACGCTCGGCTCGAGCCCGACGATGGTCGGCGCGATCACCGTGATGATCGTGATCGTCGCGGTGTTCCTCGCCTACAACGCGAACACCGGGCTTCCGTTCGTGCCCACCTACCGGATCTCCGCCCAGGTGCCGAACGCGAACACCCTCGTGCCCGGCAACGAGGTCCGGGTCGGCGGAGTCCGCGTCGGCCTGGTCGAGGACATCGAGCCGGTGGCGACCGAGACCGGCGACGCTGTCGCCGAGCTCGACCTGAAGCTCGACGCCGACGTCGAGCCGCTGCCGGTCGATTCGACCGTGATCGTGCGCTCGCGCTCCGCGCTCGGGCTCAAGTACCTGGAGATCGTGCGCGGCACCGATGCCGACGGCTATGCCCAGGGCGCCATCGTTCCCCTTGCCGCCGCACGCCCGGAGCCGGTCGAGCTCGACGAGGTGCTGAACACCTTCGACGAGGCGACCCGGGTCGCGGTCCAGCGGAACCTGGTCGAGTTCGGCAACGCCCTCGCCGGTCGGGGGATCGAGCTCAACGCGGCGCTCGGACGGCTGCCTGGGGTACTCGAGCTGCTCGAGCCGGTGATGCGTGACCTGAGCGCGCCCGACACCGGGCTCGCCCGCTTCGTCTCCGCGCTCGCCGCCACGGCGGCCGAGGTGGTCCCGGTCGCCGAGCTGCAGGCGGAGATGTTCGGCTCGCTCGAGACCACCTTCGCCGCACTCGCCGACGTCGCACCCTCCATCCAGGAGACGATCTCCGAGGGGCCGCCGACGGAGGACGTCGCCCTTCAGTCGCTGCCGCGGATCCGGCCCTTCCTCGCCAACACGGCCGGGCTGTTCGAAGAGCTCGAGCCTGCGGCGACCGCGCTGCGCGAGACCTCACCCGAGCTGGCCGCGGCGCTGGAGCTGGGCGCACCAGTGCTCGACGACGCCCCGCGGCTGAACGACGAGCTCGCTCCGACCGCCGAGGCCCTGGCCGCGTTCGGCGACGACCCGGTCGTCGACGCCGGGCTCGCCCGGGTCACGCAGGCGACCGACGTGCTCGGCGAGGGTCTGGGCTTCGTCGCCCCGGCGCAGACCGTCTGCAACTACGGCTCGATCCTGGCCGAGAACCTCGCCGGGATCTTCGGCGACGGCAACGCGCTCGGCGCCTGGCAGCGGTTCATCGTCTTCGACGTCCCCAAGGGACCCAACAGCGAGGGCAGCCCCTCCTCGGCGCCCGCGTCGGGCGGCGGCGACGGCAAGAACTTCCTGCACGTCAACCCGTACCCGAACACCGCCGCCCCCGGGCAGCCGCGCGAGTGCGAGGCGGGCAACGAGCCCTTCCTCGGCGGACGCACCGTGATCGGCAACGTACCCGGCAACCAGGGCACCGCCACCAGGGGGCCAGGATGAGCACGCTCGCTCGCGGCACCCGCCCCGGCCATCGCCGCACGCCCCCCTGGGTGATCGGGCTGGCGGTAGCCGTGCTCATGTCGATCGGCGTCTACCTGGCGTTCGCCAAGCAGATCCCGTTCGCCGACCCGGGCTACGAGCTGCGGGCGACGTTCGACAACGCGGCCACCCTGCGGACGAGCTCGCCGGTGCGGATCGCCGGCGTAAACGTCGGCGAGGTGACCGGGGTCGAGTCCAGGGGCGACGCCGCCGAGGTCAGCTTCACGATTGACGAGGACGGGCGCCCGATCCACGACGACGCGACGATCGAGATCCGCCCGCGCCTGTTCCTCGAGGGCAACTTCTTCCTCGACCTCGACCCCGGCAGCCCCAGCGCGGCCGAGCTCGGCGACGGCGACGAGATCCCGGTCTCCCAGACGGCGACCGCAGTGCAGCTCGACGAGGTGCTGACCGCGCTCCAGGAGCCCCAGCGCCGCGGGTTGCAGCGGGCGCTGGCGGGACTCGGCACCGCGCTCACCTACGAGCCGACGGCCGCCGACGACCTCACCCAGGACCCCGACGTCCACGGCGAGACCGCGGCGCAGGCGCTCAACCAGGCGCTTCGCGACGGCGGGCCCGCCGGGCGGGACACGGCGATCGTCAACGAGGCGCTGCGCGGCGAGGGGCGCCACGACCTCTCCGGGCTGGTCCGGGGCCAGCGGGCGCTGTTCGGCCGGCTCGAGGCCAGCGAGGAGGCGCTCCAGGGCCTGATCACCAACTTCAACGTCACAACCGGCGCGCTGGCCGCCGAGGCCGACGCCCTGAGCGCGACACTGGTCGAGCTCGCGCCGACCCTCGAGCAGGCCGAGCCCTCGCTGCGGGCACTCAGCGAGGCGCTGCCCCCGCTGCGCTCGCTGGCGCTCGAGCTCGAGCCCGGCGTGGCCGAGTTGCCGGGGACGATCGACGCCGCCGGGCCCTGGCTCGACCAGGCGACGCCGCTCCTTCGCGACTCAGAGCTCGGCGGCCTGGCGCGGATGCTGCGCCACGCAGCCCCCGGGCTCGCCCGCACGGCGGTCGGCTCCCGCAACCTGTTCACCCAGACGACCAGGCTCGGGCGCTGCGTCTCCGGCGTCCTGGTACCGGTCGGCGACATCGTGATCGACGACAACGGGGGCGCCTATCCGTTCGGCAGCGGCGCGGCCGGGTACCCGAGCGGGCTGACCAACTATCAGGAGTTCCTCTCCAGCCTGGTGAACCAGGCCGGCGAAAGCCAGAACTTCGACGGCAACGGCTCCTACCTGCGGGTCAACGCGGGCGGCGGCGGAACGCTGGCCAGCACGCCGTACCCGCAGGGCACCTTCAACAACACCACACTGTTCGGCAACTTCCCCGAGGCACCGCTCGGCACCCGCCCGACCTTCACCCCCACGACCCCGCCCTTCCGCCCCGACGTCCGCTGCCACACGAACCCGCTGCCCGACGTGAACGGGGTCGGCGGTGCCGGTCTGCCGGGGGACGTCGGGCCGCCCAGCCCCGAGGGGCTGCCGCCGCTCCCCGAAGAGGAGGAGGCGCCGTGAGGCGGGCGATCCGCGAGCACATGCGCGACTTCGTCGCCATCGCCGCACTGCTGGTGCTCGGCCTGGCGACGATGCTGGCGATCCTCCTCCAGCAGGGCGCCTCGCTGCCGAGCTGGTTGCCGGGCGGCGAGGAGCGCTTCGAGCTGCGCGGTGAGTTCTCCACCGCCCAGGCGGTCACCCCCGGGCAGGGCCAGACGGTGAACATCGCCGGGACCCGGGTGGGCGACGTGTCCGAGGTAGAGCTCGACGAGGGGGTCGCGGTGGTGACGATGCAGGTCGAGGACCGCTACGCGCCCCTGATCCACGACGACGCCACCATGCTGCTGCGCCCGCGCACCGGGCTCCAGGACATGACGGTCGAGCTCGATCCGGGCACGGAGTCCGCCGAGCCGGTCGAAGAGGGGGCGACGGTTGAGCTCGCCCAGACGGCGCCCAACGTTCAGCCCGACGAGATCCTGGAGACCCTCGACGGCGACACACGCGCCTACCTGAAGCTGCTGCTCCAGGCCGGCGGCGAGGGCCTGGGCGGGCGCGGCAAGCAGCTCTCCGCCGGGCTGCGGCGGTTCGAGCCGCTCGCCCGCGACCTGCGGCGGATCGGCTCGGCGCTCGCGGCGCGGCGCGAGAACATCGCCGGGGCGATCACCAGCCTGCGCCTGGTGAGCGAGGAGCTCGGGAGCAGCGACACGCGCCTGGCCGAGTTCGTCGACTCCTCCGACGAGGTGCTCGCCTCGTTCGCAGACCAGGAGGCCTCGATCCGCGCCGCCGTATCCGAGCTCCCCGGGACCCTGCGCGCGACCCGGGACGCGCTCGCCGGCGGCCAGGATTTCGCCGAGGTGCTCGGGCCGGCGTCACGCGACCTGATCCCGGCCGCGCGCGCGCTCGGACCGGGGCTGCGGGAGGTGCGGCCGTTCCTGCGCGACACCGTCGAGCCGATCCGCGACTCGATCAGGCCGTTCACCCGTGCGGTGCGGCGCCCGGTCCGCCACACCAAGCAGGCGTCGGGGCCGCTCGGAAACCTCACCCAGGGCCTCGGCAACGGCCTCGGCGAGCTCAACCAGCTCACCAACGCGCTCGCGTACAACCCGCCCGGCGCCGCCGAGGAGGGCTACCTGTTCTGGCTCGCGTGGCTCAACCACAACACCAACGCCCTGTTCTTCAGCCAGGACTCGCTCGGTCCGATGCGCCGCGGCGCGGTGATCCTCGGCTGCAACACCGCCGGCCTTGCAGAGGGCGTCGCCGCCCCGCGCCCGTTCCTGAAGACGCTTCAGCAGATCACCAACGTCCCCCAGTCCGCCGACCCGAGGGTCTGCCCGCAGTGAGCGAGATGGCTGGCTGATGGAGACCCGCCCGCCGACAATCGCCCGGATCCTGATCGCGGCCGCCTTCGCGCTCTCGTGCTTCGCGCTGCTGCTCTTCCTCTGGCTCGCCTTCGGCGGCCCGGTGCCGCTCAAGCCCGAGAGCTACCGCTTCGAGGTTCCGTTCACCGAGGCGACCCAGCTCGCCCAGGAGTCCGACGTGCGCATCTCGGGGGTCTCGGTCGGCAAGGTGAAGCGGATCGACCTCGACGACGCCGGCAGCGCGGTGGCGACGGTCGAGCTCGACACCCAATACGCGCCGATCCCCGCCGACACCCGCGCCACCCTGCGCCAGAAGACGCTGCTCGGCGAGACCTACGTCGAGCTGTCGAGCGGGTCGGAGGACGCCGGCTCGCTGCCCGAGGGCGGCGCGCTGCCCGCGGCGCAGGTCGCCGAGTCGGTGCAGCTCGACGAGATCTTCCGCACCTTCGACGCGCGCACCCGGGCCGCCTTCCAGACCTGGATGCAGGGCGCCGCCGGCGCGTTGCGCGGGCGCGGCGCCGACCTCTCCGTCGCGCTCGCGTCGCTCGACGACTTCGCCGCCGAGGCCGACCGGGTCCTGCGGGTCCTCGACAGCCAGCGACTCGCCGTCCGCGGCCTGGTTCGCGACGGCGGCGAGGTCTTCGCCGCGCTGTCGGAGCGCCGCGGGCAGCTCAGCGGCCTGGTCCGAAACGCGGCCGCGGTGTTCGAGACCACCGCCCGGCGCGACGACGACCTGCGGCGCGCGTTCACCGTCCTGCCCACGTTCCTGCGCGAGTCGCGCACGACGCTCGGACGGCTCGACCGCTTCGCCGCCGACACCGACCCGCTGGTGACGCAGCTGCGCCCGGCGGCGAGGGAGCTGACACCGACCCTGACGGCAACCGGGGACCTCGCGGGCGAGCTGCGCGGCTTCTTCGCCGGCCTGCGCGAGGTGGAAGCCGCGTCGCCGCGCGGCTTCTCCGCCCTCCGCGAACTGCTCGACGCCGATCTGCCGCCGCTGCTGGAGCGCCTCGATCCCTTCCTGACCGAGCTCACCCCGATCCTGACCGGGCTCGGCGACTACCGCCGCGAGGTGGCGGCGTTCGTCGCCAACACCGCCGCGGCGACCAACGCGGTCAACGACGAGGGCGCCGGGCCGCGCGCCTACCTGCGCACCCTGGCGCCGCTGAGCCCCGAGGTCTTCAACGCCTGGCCCAGCCGCCCAAGCTCGAACCGCACCAACCCCTACGTCGCCCCGGGTGGGTACGCGAACCTCGGCGCGGGACTGGCGTCGTTCGAGACCGCCCAGTGCTCGGCGGGGATCGACTCGGTGCTCGACGCGGCGGTCGCCGAGAGCGAGGACTTCCTCGCCCGTTTCCCGTTCGCCGATGACCCCGAGGCGGAGGCGGCGGACCTGTTCGAGCGCATCCGCGAGTTCGGCTTCAACGGGCTCGAGCGAGCCAGCGAGGTGCCGCGGCCCGGCTGCGCCAAGCAGGCGCCGTTCCCGTCGATCGGCGGCACGGCGCCCGAGCTGTCCGATTACCAGCACGTGCGGAGGCTGCCGTGAGCCAGGTGTTCGGGGCCGAGACACAAAGTGTCTCGGCAGCAGCAGGTAAGGCGGGCGAAGCCCGCCGCAAGTGGTGTGCGCCGCGGACCGCAACTCAGAACCCGTCGCTATGTTTTCTCTTACACGGAAGGAAAGCGCCGCAGGAAGCGGCGCCCCTAAATCGATCAAGGAGGATCAATGCGCAGAAGGCGCACGTACCTGATCGGGGCACTCGGCCTCGCCCTCGCCCTCGCGATCTCCTCGGTCGCCATCTCGGCGCCCGCGGACCAGACGCTTGACGTGATCGTCGGCGGCAAGGCGAAGCCGAAGCTCGACAAGAAGCAGTTCAAGAAGTCGTCGATCGAGGTGACGACCACCGTCGCGGACGCGGCCAACCCGTCGGGGATCCCCCCGAAGGCGAACCGGGCGGTGCTCAAGTTCTCGAAGCCGAACCTGAAGTTCTCGCCCCGCGCCAAGCCCGGCTGCGAGCCGAGCCAGGTCGAGAACACGACGACCGAGGCCGCGCTCGCAGCCTGCGGGAACGCCAAGGTCAGCCGCAGGGGTGACGCGACCGTCGCGCTTCCTCTCGGGCCCGGCGGTAGCCGGCAGGACTTCCCCGCCGTCGTCACCGCGTTCAACGACGGCAGCCAGAAGGGCATCCTGCTGCACACGCGGGTCCCCGACCTCGGCACGACCGCGGTCCTGAGGGGCAAGATCACCGGAGGCAACACGCTCGACGTCGCGATCCCGCCCATCGGCGGGGGCGCCGGCGCGGTCGACCGGTTCCACGTCCTGGTCAAGGCCGGCAAGTACGTCCAGGCGCGGTGCAAGAGGAAGACGATCAAGACGAAGTCGACCTTCTCGTTCAATGACGCCCCGGATGCGACAGTGGCGGACAGCCAGAAGTGCAAGCGGAAGAAGAAGAGGAACTAGGGGAGCCTCGAATCCCCGGTTTCGGGAACGGGCGGCTTCGGCCGCCCGTTCTTGTAGCTTGCGCCGATGCGAGGGTGGCCGCGAGTCCGAGGAGCAGCCGTGGCCGCACTCGCCCTCGCCTCGCTCGCGCTCGCCGCCTGCGGCGACGATGACGACGAAGGCTTTGGGAACGGGAGGATCGTCGACGCGCTCGGGCTCGAGGAGGTCGACTCCGGCTACGCGATGGGGGGCGACCCCTTCTGTGCGGTCGCCAGCAAGCTGCTCAACGACTCCGACGAGGTCGAGACCGCCCAGGACGCGGACGAGCTCGGGCTGGTGATCGCCAGCCGCCAGGGCAACGTCGGCATCGAGGCGGTGCCGCCGTTCGCCCCCGACTGCAAGGACAAGGCGAAGAAGCAGCTAAATCGCCTCGACCCGAAGCCGAAGGACGACTGACTGGTAGAGGCTTGGTGGGTGGGGTCGCGAGTTCTGCATTCGCCGTCCGTAGGACGGTAAACGCAGAACTCGCCGCAGGCGGCGGGCGTGATCGCCCGCGTCGCGCCACCGCCGGGCGTACCCTTCGGCTGCGATGGCTGCCAAGCGCGACCCCCGGCTGGTCTCACTCGGCTACGGCCGCTTCGTGCGTGCCGATCGCGTCTTCGCTCTCGTCCCGCTGGCGGCCAAGGATCGCGGCGAGGGCCGCCGCACCTACGTCCACGTCGACGGGATCGCCGAGCCGCTGGTCGCCTCGCGTTCCGAGAAGGCGATCCTCGCCGACGTCGAGGCCGCGCTCGCCGAGGCCGCCGGCGTCCCCCAGCGCCGCCGCAGCGTCGCCAAGGGCCAGGAGAAGCTGGTCTAGCTGTAATCCCCTGAGCTCGTTGTTCATCCGGGCCTCCTCAGTCGGCCGAGCTGACGAGCGCTGGGCTCAGGATGCCGAGCGGGATCTCGCGCTCCGTGCGCTCCTGGTAGCGCTCATAATCGGGCCAGATCTCGACCACCCGGGGCCAGAGGCGCCGGCGTTCCTCCGGCGTCGCCTGGCGGACACGCATTCGGTGTCGCTCGCCGCCAATCTGGATCTCGGTCTCGTCCATCTCGCGCAGGTTGAGCCACCACGCGGGGTGCTTGTGCGACCCGCCCTTGGAGGCGACGACGACGATGTCGCCGCCGTCGGCGAGGTAGAGCAGCGCCGCCGTCCGCTGGATGCCGCTGCGGCGCCCGACGTGGTCGACGAGCACGGTTCGCGAACGGCCAAGGGGGGAGGGCAGGAACCGCCCGCGGGTGAGGCGGTACGCCGGGATGTGGGCGCGAACGAACCCGTTCCAGAGCGCTCGCCGAACGCGGCTCACTCGGGGTCGCCGCGCGCGCGTCGCTCGTAGTCGGCGCGGGCCTCGGCGTCGAGCCGGTCCAGCGCTCGACGATCGTCGAGCACCCGGCGCACGGCGCCGAGCACCCGGTCGGGCAGCGCCGCATCGACCGCGTCGTAGGCGCCCAGCCAGCGCGGCACGGGGACCTGCTTGCGCCCGTTGGCGCACGAATCGGCGATCGCCCTCGCCACGTCCTCGGGAGCCGTCGTCGGCACCCCGCGCGGCAGCGGGATCCCCGAGATCAGCTCGGTACGGGTGATCGACGGCAGCACCGTGGTCAGCGTCACCCCGCTGCCCGCGACCTCCTCGCGCACGGTGTCGGTGAGCCCGAGCACCGCGTGCTTGGTCGCGGTGTAGACGGCCGCTCCGGGGACCGGGAGCTTGGCCATCATCGAGGAGAGGTTGACGATGTGGCCGCGGCGGCGCTCGACCATTCCCGGGAGCGCCAGCCGCATGCCGTTGATCACCCCGGCGAGGTTGACCGCGATCGTGCGCTCGCTCACCTCCTCGTTCTCGTCGAGGAAGGCGCCGAGGGGCATGATCCCGGCGTTGTTGACCAGCACGTCGGGCGGCCCGCTCGCCGCCTCGACCGCGTCCAGGAAGGCCGCGAACGAGTCGCGCTCGGTCACGTCGAGCGGCGCTGAGCGGACCTCGTCGCCCAGGCGGTCGGCGGCGCGCTCGGCCTCGTCGGCGTCGAGGTCGCCGATCCAGACCGTCGTCCCGCGCTCGGCGAGCTCGGCCGCCGTCGCGAGCCCGATCCCGCGCGCGCCGCCGGTTACGCCGGCGACCGCGCCGTCGAGCTCAAGTGCCACGCGGGGCGCTGGGGGCTGTCGCCGCCGGCTACGTGCCGGCCGGCTGCCGCAGCGCGAAGTAGCCGATGCAGGAGTACGTCTCCTCGCCCTCGTCACCGGAGCGCCAGAGGATCTTGCCGAGATAGGTGTCGGGGACCAGCTCGACCAGCTCGTCGCGGATCGACCGGATCACCAGCCGCGGGTTGGAGTCCACCGGCCCGTAGTCGATCTTCAGCACCTGCACGTCCGGGTCGGCCTTGCCGGGCTCGATCGCGGTCTCGAAGTCGAACGCGGCGCGCGCATCCTCGTCCTCCTGGGTGCCGTAGAGCGGCCATAGCAGCTTCGCCGGCCAGCGGGCGCTGTTCGCGAGGCGGTTGTAGCCGCGGTTCGCCTCGGCGTCGAAGCTCTTGCCCAGCCACGGCATCCACGCACCGGTGATCGTCGTCAGCGCCCGGTCGACGACGCCCTGGATGAACGGCGTCACCAGGATCCCCTCGGTCGGTCCGTCGAGTCCCCGGGGCGCGGTCCCGAGCCGGTAGAGCTCGCCGAGCTCGTCCTCGGCCCGCCGGTCGCCGAGCTCCCTGATCCAGGCCCACACCGCGGCCTGTGCGCCGCGGGGGTCGCTGGTGGCGAGCTGGCGCAGCTCGGCCAGCTTGCTCTCGATCGCAGAGCCGGCCGGCGCGGCCTCGGTCTCGGCGCTTGCGGTGCTCGTGGTGGCGGCTGTGGGTTCCACGGGATTCCCCTTCCTGGAGGGCGGCGGTCGCCGCGAAACGTACACCCTATGCTCACCCGCCATGAGCGCGGAGCAGATTTGAATGGTTGCGGTGCGAAGCGCGGTCAAGTTGTTTTGAGCTACTACGTCACCACGCCGATCTACTACGTCAACGCCGAGCCCCACCTCGGCCATGCGTACACCACCATCGCCGCCGACATCCTCGCCCGGCATATGCGACAGCGGGGCGAGGACGTGTTCTTCCTCACCGGGACTGACGAGCACGGCGAGCCGGTGACGCAGGCCGCCGAGCGCGAGGGGGTGACGCCGCGGGAGCTCGGCAACCGAAACGCGCCGCGGTTTCGCCAGATGGCGGAGCGCGTCGAGGCGACGAACGATTTCTTCATCCGCACGACCGACCCCGAGCACATGGCGAAGGTGCAGGAGATCGTCCAGCGGGTCTACGACAACGGCCACGTCTACGAGGGCACCTACGAGGGCTGGTACTGCCCCCGCTGCGCAGCCTTCTACACCGAGGCCGAGCTTGGGCCCGGGAACACCTGCCCGATCCACGAGATCCCGCTCGAGCGCGAGCGCGAGGAGAACTGGTTCTTTCGGCTGTCGGCGTTCGAGGACGACCTGCGGCGCCTCTACGCCGAGCGACCTGACTTCGTCCAGCCGGACTTTCGCCGCAATGAGGCGCTCGCGTTCATCAACCAGGGGCTCCAGGACGTCTCGCTCTCGCGCCCGAAGCTGACCTGGGGCGTGCCGCTCCCCTGGGACCCCGGCCAGGTGATCTACGTGTGGTTCGACGCGCTCCTCAACTACGTCACCGCGCTCTCCTACGCGCGCGAGGGCGAGGATCTGACAGAGCGCTTCTGGCCCGCCAACCACGTGATCGCCAAGGACATCCTCAGGTTCCACACCGTCTACTGGCCCGCCTTCCTGCTCGCGGCCGGCCTGGAGGTGCCGCGGACGGTCTACGTGCACGGCTACCTGCTGATGGGCGAGAAGAAGATGTCGAAGTCGCTCGGCAACGTGCTCGACCCGATCGAGGTGATCGACCGCTTCGGCGCCGACGCGCTTCGCTTCTACTGCTTTCGCGAGGTCTCCTTCGGCCAGGACGGCTCGGTCTCGGCCGCCGGCTTCGAGCAGCGCTATGAGAGCGAGCTCGCCAACGACTGGGGCAACCTCGCCAGCCGCACCCTGGCGATGATCGACCGCTACCGCGAGGGCGTCGTCCCACCGGGCGAGCCGGATCCCGAGCTCGTCGGGGGAGACGACGGCTTCGAGGAGGTCGACGGGCTGGTCCGCGAGCAGCTCGACCGCTTCCAGGTCACCGCCGCGCTCGAGACGATCTGGTCGCGGGTGCGCCGGCTTAACCGCTACGTCGAGGAGCAGCGCCCGTGGGACTTGGCCAAGGACGGCGGCGACGCCGAGCGGCTGGACGCGGTCCTCTACAACCTCGCCGAGGGGGTGCGGGTGCTCGCCCTGCTGCTGGTGCCCTACATGCCCGAGACAAGCGGGCGGCTGCTGGAGGCGCTCGCCGAGGGCAACCGCGAGCTCGACGCCTTCGGCGCCCGCGAGGGCGGGGCGCGGATCGAGCGGATCGAGCCCCTATTCCCGAAGCTCGAATCTGCCGTCAGCTGAGCGGCGGATCAGGAACCTCCACCTCCTCGGCCACCTGCGGGGCGGCGGTCGTCCCGGCGCCAGCCAGCGCCGCCTCGACGAAATCGAGCACCGGGCGGCGGCGGTCGGCGCGGCGCCGCCCGACCGCCAGCCTGCTCGGCGAGAGCCCGCGCACCGGGCGGTAGGCGAGTCCGGGACGCGCGTACACGCGCGTGTTGCCCTCGGCCATCAGCACGACGCCGAGCCCGGCAGCGACGGCCTCGAAGGTCTCGTCAGGGGTGGCCGCCTCGGCGCCGATCCTGATCGGGTGGCCGGCGCGCTCGTCGGTGGCAAGCCAGTAGTCGCGCAGCGGGCCGGCGGAGGGGGGAAGCGCCACGAACGGCTCGTCGAGCAGCTCGGAGAGATCGATCTCCTGATGTCCCGCCAGCCGATGGTGCTCCGGCATGGCCACCCAGCGGGGCTCGCTGCGAAGCTCGCGCAGCTCGAGCCGCTCGTCGTCGGGAACCGGCAGCCAGACGAACGCGACATCGGAGCTCTCGTCCAGCAGGCCCGCGGTCGGGTCTGACCAAGGGTGCAGCTTGAGCTCCAGCCGCCACCCGGGCCGCAGCGCCTCGAACTGCGCGGCGATCGACTGGTAGAGGCCGCCACCGACGCTGGTCGAGAACCCCACCCGCAGGACGCTGGCCTCGGCGGCGTCGATCGTCCGGGCGCCGTCGAGGGCCCGTCCCAGGCGCGCAGCAGATCCCGAGCCCGGGGCAGCAGCTCGGCTCCGGCCCCGGTCAGCTCCACGGTGCGGCGGTCGCGCCGGAAGAGGTCGAAGCCGAGCTCTCGCTCGAGCTGCCGAACCTGCTTGCTCAGCGCCGGCTGGGAGACGTGCAGTCGCTCCGCGGCGCGGGTGAAGTGGAGCTCTTCGGCGACCGCGACGAAGTAGCGCAGGTTCCGAAGGTGGACGTCCATAACGAAGGGCTTGTGAGTATCCGGTTTGCTCAGGCTGCGCCGAGGAGGCGCCTGGCGGGGTCCGGTGCTCGAGCGCCCCGGCCACCGCGTTGTGCGCAGCGGGTCGGGCGGCGAGGGAAGCGCCACGGAGCCGGCTCCCGCCCCCCGCCGAGATGGCTTGAACCGTACATATGCACCGGCTCGAGCCATCTCGGCCGCCGGCGCTTGCCACCCGAGCTCGTCGCGGGCGCGCTCGTGCGAGGACCTGACGTAACCGGATACTCACACGAAGGGCTATATCAACATGTCTTGGACGAGAGCCCTTCGCGCCTAACGTCGGGGGCATGAAGCAACGCATTCTCGGCGGCACCGACCTGTCCGTCTCGGAGCTCGGCTACGGCGCGATGGTCCTGATCGGGCTCTACGGCGACGTGGACGAGAGGCAGGGCATCCGGGTGATCCGGCATGCCCTCGACCGCGGCGTCAACCTGATCGACACCGCCGACGCCTACGGGGCGAACGGGTCGAACGAGCGCCTCGTGGGCAGGGCGATCGAGGGCAGGCGTGACCAGGTCGTCCTCGCGACGAAGTTCGGGATCGCCCCGGCCGGCAGCGAGCACGCTCACCGCGTGCGGGCGTCCTACGACAACGAGATCTGGATCGACGCCAGACCCGAACGGGTGCGCGAGGCGGCCGATCAGAGCCTCGCCCGGCTCGGCGTCGAGGCGATCGACCTCTACTACCTCCACTTCCCCGACCCCGGCCTGCCGATCGAGGAAACGGTGGGGGCCATGGCCGAGCTCGTCGCCGCCGGCAAGGTCCGCCACCTCGGGCTCTCCAACGTCACCGGCGATCAGCTCAGCCGCGCGGCCGCCGTGCACCCGATCGCGGCCGGTTCAGGCCGAGTACTCGCTGTGGACGCGGAACGTCGAGAGCGACGTCCTCCCGGTCGCCCGCGCGCTCGGCGCCGGGCTCGTCGCCTGGGGCCCCCTCGGAACGGGTTTCCTCGCCGGCGTGCGCGAGCTCGAGCAGGGCGACTTCCGCCATAACGCCCCGCGCTACCGGCCCGACAAGCTGAGCCTGGACATCGACCGGTTCGCGCCGCTTGATCGCCTCGCCGAGGAGCTAGGCGTCACGCCGGCACAACTCGCGCTCGCGTGGCTGTTCCACCAGGGCGCGGACATCGCGCCGATCCCCGGCACCCGCAGCACGGAGCATCTGGACTCGAACGTCGAGGCAACGGGGATCCGGCTGAGCCCGGAGGTCCTGGCCCGGATCCACGAGCTGGCGCCGCCACACCTCGCGGCCGGCGAGGCCCTGCTGGCCTGACGGATCGCGTAGCCGTCTGGGGGATCGGGTGGCCCCGGTGCGCGGAGGAGCGCCCGGGCCGCTCCTAGACTGCGCCCGCGTGGTCGATACACACTGCCACCTCGGGCTCTGCGAGCCGGACGACGTCGAGCTGGTCGCGCTCGCGGCCCAGGCGGGTGTCGCAAGGATGCTCAGCGTCGGCATCGACGCAGACGCGAGCCGCCAGGCGATCGCCGCGGCCGAGGCGCACGGGGCCGTCTTCGCCTGCGCCGGGCGCCACCCGAACGGGTCGACCGGGTTCGACGACTCCGACGCGGCCGAGATCGAGGAGCTCGCCTCTCACCCGCGGGTCGCCGCGGTGGGCGAGACCGGGCTCGACTTCTACCGCGACCGCGCGCCGCGCGACGACCAGCGGCGCGCGTTTCGCGCCCAGATCGAGATCGCGCGCCGGGTCGCAAAGCCGCTGGTGATCCACGTCCGCGACGGCGCCGAGCGTACCGACGGCGAGGCGCTGGCGGAGACGTTCGACCTGCTCCGCGCCGAGGCCGGCGGGGTGACCGTGGTCCTGCACTGCTTCTCGGCGCCGGCGGACCGGGCGCGGGAGGCGGCCGAGGGGGGCTGGTACTGCTCGTTCGCGGGCAACCTCACCTACCGCCGGTCGGAGGCGCTGCGCGAGGCCGCGGCCGCGGTGCCCGACGAGCTGCTGCTGGTCGAGACCGACGCGCCGTTCCTTGCCCCGCAGCCGCATCGTGGAAGGCCCAACCAGCCCGCGTACGTGGTCGCGACCGCCGCAGCGCTGGCGGAGGTCCGGGGAATCACTTACGAGGAGCTGGAGCGTCTCGTCGAGGCCAACGGACGGCGGTGCTTCGGATGGTGAGGGCCCGGTGGTCCACGGGAGCAGGAGCGCGGGGTTTGTCTCGCATACCGAGACAAACCCCGCGGTAGGCGGCCGATGGTGCGCCTCGGCCAGAACTTCCTCGCCGATCGCAACCTGCTCGACGCGATCGTGCGCGACGCGCAGCTCGATCCCACCGACGTGGTGCTCGAGGTAGGGGGCGGAACTGGCGTTCTCTCGACGGCCGTGGCCCCCTCCGTAAGTGACTTGCACGTGATCGAGTTGGATCAGCGGCTCGCGGACGACCTCGAAGCGGTGGTGGCCGAGCACGGAAACGTCCACGCCCACGTCGCCGACGCCATGCGCCTCGACCTCACGACGATCGACCCCGCGCCGACGAAGATGGTCGCCAACCTCCCTTACTCGATCGCCACCCCGGTGCTGCTGCGCACGATCGCCGAGCTGCCCTCGCTGCGCTCGTGGACGGTGATGGTCCAGCGCGAGATCGCCGATCGGCTACGGGCCGAGCCCGGATCGCGGACCTACGGCGGCCCCAGCGTGCTCGTCCAGCTCGCCTGCGAGGTCCGCCTGCTGCGTCCGGTCGACCGCGCCGTTTTCACGCCGCGCCCGCGGGTCGACTCGGCGCTGCTGGGGCTCACCCGGACCGCGTCGGCGGCGCCGCAGCCGGTCGTCGAGCTCGTCCACGACGCGTTCGCGCACCGGCGCAAATCGCTCGCTCGCTCGCTCGAGCACGCCCGCCCCGGCACCCGCGAGCCCGCCCGGGAGGCGCTCGAGGCGCTCGGCCTGCCGGCCGACGCGCGCGCCGAGCAGCTCTCGCCGCTCCAGTTCGTCGCCTTGGCGGAGAGACTGGCGCCGTGACCCTTCGCGCTCCGGCGAAGCTCAACCTCTGCCTGTACGTGGGCGAGCGGCGCGCCGACGGGCTGCACGAGCTGCGCTCCCTGTTCTGCCCGCTGACGCTCGCCGACCGGCTCGCCGTCGACGAGGCCGGCGGCGCGGCCGACGAGGTGGTCTGCGAAGGGGTCGCCGGGCCGAACCTCGCCGCCGTCGCGCTCGATGCCCTGAGGGCGCGCGGCTGGAGTGGCGCGCCGCTACGGGTCACGATCGAGAAGCGGATCCCGGTCGCCGCCGGGCTCGGCGGTGGGTCCGCCGACGCCGCCGCGCTGCTGCGCCTCGCCGAGGGGGAGGTCGAGGGGGTCGCCGAGCTCGCCGCCCGCCTGGGCGCCGACGTGCCCTCGCAGCTCGAGCCGGCGTTCGCGCTGGTCTCCGGCGCCGGGGAGCGGATCGAGCGCCTGCCCGAGCCCGCCGACTTCGGCGTCGTGCTGATCCCCGACGACGACGGCCTTGAGACCGCGGAGGTCTACGCGGAGGCGGATCGGCTCGGCGACGGGCGGGCGACTGCGGAGCTCGAGCAACTCGCCGCCGAGCTGCGCGCCGCTGCCGGCGCCGGGCGCTCGCCGCTCGACTACGCCGAGCTGCTGGTCAACGACCTCGAGCGCGCCGCGATCTCGCTGCGGCCGCGGATCGCCGAGGCGCTTGCGGCGCTCGAGGAGGCGGGCGCGGCGCGGGCGCTGATCGCCGGCTCGGGCCCGACCGCGGCCGGCCTCTTTGACGACCTCGTCGCCGCCGACGCGGCCGCCGCGCGGCTGCCGCCGCGCTACGCGAACGCGATCGTCAGCGCCCCCCAGTGCAGGAAGAATCCGAGGGCTTGAAGCTCGGCGGCGATAAGAGCGAACGGGTGCGGCTCGCCGTGCTCATCGCCGTGTTCGTCGGCGGCTTCATCGCCTTCCAGCAGCTGGCGCCGAACCTCGACATCGAGGGCGCGCTCGAGGACCTCTCGCGCGAGCTCGGGGACGCCACCTACGCGCTGGTCGGCCTGCTCGCCTTCCTCGAGACGGGCGCGTTCGTGGGGCTGGTGTTCCCGGGCGAGACCGCGGTCATCCTCGGCGGCGCCGTCGCCGGGCAGGGCGAGACGTCGCTGGCGCTCACGATCGCGATCGTCTGGTTCTGCGCCTGGGCGGGGGACACCGTAAGCTTCTGGATCGGCACCCGGCTCGGGCGCGGCTTCATCCTTCGCCACGGGCCCAAGGTGCGGATCACCGAGGAGCGCTTCCGCCAGGTCGAGGGCTACTTCGGGCGACACGGCGGCAAGACGATCGTGATCGGGCGCTTCATCGGCCTGGTCCGAGCGCTGGCGCCGTTCATCGCCGGCAGCTCGGGGATGCGCTACCGCGCCTTCCTCCCAGTCAGCGTGATCGGCACCGGGCTGTGGGCTGGGACCTTCACCGTGCTCGGCTACGCGATCTCGGAGAGCCTCAACCAGGCCACCGAGATCGCGGGGCGGGGGACGTTCGTGTTCGGCGCCGTCGTGGTGGCGATCGTGGTCGCCGTGGTGGTCGCCCGGTTCCTGCGCGAGCCCGAGAACCGCCGCCGGGTCGCCGAGCGGCTCGAGTCGATCCCGGGCATTCGGCGGCTGCTGCCCCAGCTGCGCTTCTGGTGGGCCCGCTTTACCCCCGGCGGGCTGGGACTCGAGTTCACCAGCCTGATCGCTGCGATCTCGGTGACGCTGTTCGTGGTCGTCGCCTACATGTCGATCATCGGCGGGGACCACGGGCCGACCCCCGGGGACGTCGAGGCGCTCGACCTCTCCCGCGAGCTCCAAGCGGACTGGCTGGTCGACGTCTCGAAGGTCGTCACCGTGTTCGGGGGGAGCGCGATCACGCTTGCGGTCGCGGCGATCGCGGGCGGGGTGCTCTCCTGGCGCCGCCGCTGGACCGAGGTCTGGGTCCTGATCGCGGCGCTCGTCTTGGTGCACGTCGCCGTCCCGGTGCTCAAGGAGGTGATCGGTCGGCCGCGCCCGCTCGGAGGGCTCATCGACACCGACCGCAGCAGCTTCCCGAGCGGGCACGCGACCTACGCGGTGATCTACACCTGGCTCGTGGTCACCGTCGCGGTGCGGGTGCGGCCCGGGATGGCTCACGCCTCGGCTCTGATCGCCGCCGGGATCGCGCTGACGGCCATGATCGGGCTCAGCCGCGTCTATCTGCGCGTCCACTTCCTCAGCGACGTCAGCGCCGGCTGGGCGCTCGGGGTCTCGGCGTTCGCCGCCTGCGCGGCCGTCGCGCTGGTGGTCGGCCACTTTCGACACAATCAGGCGCGGTCCGAATGAGCCTCCCAAGCCGATGACGACCCGCCGCGGATGACCCTGCTCGCGCTCGGCACCGAGTACGTGCTGTTCGGCGGCGCCGGGCTGATCAGCGTGGTCGCCTTCGCCACCCTGATCCTCGCCCCGGCGATCGGCTCCTTCGGCCGCGGCTGGGAGAAGGTGACCGCCGCGCTGGTGTCGATCTTCGTTCTCGCCGCCCTGCTCGCGCTCGGGGTGGCGCTCGGAATCGCGATCGTCTACTACTGGGACTACATCAACGAGATCTTCTGAGCGGGCCGCTCGCGGCCTAGACTCTTCCGGTGACTTCGAAGCCCGCGGCGGCCAAAAAGGCTGCAAAGAAGCCGGATCCGGAGGCGCTGGAGGCGCTCTCGGAGACGATCGAGTCCGGTGCCGGGCTGCCGGCCGTCGCGCGGGCCGCCGAGCGGGTGCTCGAGGCCAGCGTCGCGCTGATCGACCGCTCGAGCGCGGTGCTCGCGGTCGCTGCCGGCTCGTCGGCAGAGGAGAGCAAGCTGCTGTCCGGCGAGGACGGCGTCGAGGCGATCGAGCTGCGGGTCGCCGACGCGGTCGTCGGCGAGCTCCGCTACCGCGCCCGGGGCCCGGCCCCGTCGGCGGGGCTGACGCGCACGGTCTCGACCCTGCTCGCGCTCGAGCTCGAGCGCTCGCGCGCGCCGGAGTGGGCGAGCGACGAGGCGGCGGGGGAGTTCGTCCACGCGGTGCTGGGACGCAGGGTGACCGATCGCGGCGACATCGTGGCCCGCGCCGCCGAGCTCGGCGCGCAGGTGGAGTCGGGCGCCGGGATCATCGTCTCGCGCGCCGCTCCCCGCGCCGCCCAGACGGGCGACTGGCGTGCCCGGGTGCTGGTGGTCGCGCTGCGCGCGCTGCGCTCCTCCGACCGGGGCTCGATCGCCGCCCTCGGTGAGGAGGGCGAGCGGGCAGAGGTGGCGGCGATCGTCCCCGCCGGCGAGGCGGAGGGGCTCGAGCGCGCCGCCGATGCGCTCGTCCGCGAGCTCGCCGCGTCGCTGCCCGGGTTCAGCGTCGTGGTCGCCCGCAGCCGCTGGGTGCAGGACCCGGTGGACCTCTACCGCGCCGGCAAGGAGGCCCACCTGGCGGCCAACGTCGCCGAGGCTGACGGGATCGAGCTGCTGGCGTTCGAGGACACCGGCTCCTACCGGTTGCTGCTGCCGGCCGTGAGCGAGGACCCCGGCGAGCTCGAGCGCTTCTACGCCGAGACGGTGGCCCCGCTGGCCGTCTACGACGAGCAGTACGAGACCGAGCTGGTGAGCACGATCGAGGCCTACCTGGAGAACGACGGCAACGTCACCCCGACCGCCGAGCAGCTGTTCACCCACCGCCACACGATCCGCTACCGCCTCGAGCGGGTGAAGGAGCTCTGCGGCCACGACATCACCTCGACCGAGGGCCGCGAGAAGCTCGGCCTCGGGCTGAAGGCGATGCGGGTGCTCGGCATCGCCCCGCCCCGCGGCCCCGCCCACGAGCCGGGCACCGAGGCCGGCCGCGCCAAGGTCCGCCGGCCGGCCGAGGATTGAGCGTCCGGGGGCGAGCGCCCGCGCTCAGCCCGCGCCGCGCCAGTAGTCGCGCAGCAGGCGCAGCGCGTTGCCCGAGAGGACCGCCTCGGCGTCGGCGTCGCCGAGGCGGTCGCGCAGACCGCGCTCGAGCAGCGCCAGCTTGCCGGCGTCCTCGAGCCCGGAGAGAGTGGGCTTGATGAACCCGTCGAGGTCGGTGCCGATCGCGGCGTGGCGATGAGAGCCGGTGATATCGCGCAGCCTGGTGATGTGGCGGGCGAGCAGGTCGAGCGAGTGCTCGAGCTTGCGTGTGCGGGTGAGGCGGAGCCCGTCGGCGGCTTGGTGCTCGGCGAGGATCAGGCCGGCGACGCCGTCGCGGGCGGCGATCCGCTCGATCGTCCGCGCGGTGAGGTTGTAGCGCTGCCGGCCGAAGCGGTGGGCGACGTGGGAGGCGATCACCGGCACGGCGCCCTCGGCGTCAAGCTGGTCGAGCAGGTCGAAGGTCTCCTCGAGCGCGGGATCGTTCATGTGCGAGAGGTCGACCAGCACCCGGTTGGCCACGCAGGCGCGGATCGCGGCGCGGCCGAGCTCGGTCAGCCCTTCCTTCGGCTGCGGGAAGAGCAGGTTGTAGATCCAGTCGGCGAGGAAGGGAATCGCGTTGATATTCGTGGCCACCCGGCGGTAGACGAGATGGGCGATGGTGATGTAGGCGACCCCGCGCCGGGCGAGCTCGGCGACGTTGCGCTCGATCGCCTCGGGCGTCGAGCCGAGCAGGAAGCCGCCCTCGACGCAGTGGACGATCGCCACCTCGCCGGCGTCGAGGGCGGCATCGAGGTCGGCGGGCGAGCGGGCGATTCGCGCCAGGCCGTCGTGCTCCCGGGCGATCTCGCGCTCGACGTCCTCGAGCTGGCGCAGGACCGAGTCGAAGTAGTGGTCCTGCGGCGCGCCCGGGTAGTGGACGGTGAGGTCGAACTCGTCGAACGGCGAGTAGAGCACCGACAGGCAGACCCCGACCCCGCCCGAGCGCAGCAGCGGTACCGTCACCCGCGGCCCGGAGGAGAAGCTCTCGTAGTTGGCGATCCGGCTCGCGAACCGCACCAGCGCCGACCGCAGCCAGTCCACCAGCCGCCACCGCCCGTGCACCGACGAGATCAACCGCGGCACGCTCACCCCACCCTCCGGCGACAGGTGGATCGGATAGTGCGAGTGCAGATCGACGATCAAGGCGGCCGCAGCCTAATGCGGCCTCAAGCTCCGGGGGAGGGAATCGAACCCAGACTCGCCTTCAGGACCAAAACCTGACGTGCTGCCACTACACCACCCCGGAAAGGCTGGAGTTCCCAGTTTACGACCGCGTTCCGTGCTCTCTGCATGCGGCTGTCCTGGATAGGGGGCCGTATGGACCACCTAAGCAGGACAGTCCCGCGAGCTGGATCCGCGGCTTCCCGCACGAGGTTTACCCTGGCCAATCCGGACGCGCGAAAGGAGCAAATCGATGATCGACCACATCGGACTCGGCGTCTCTGACTACGAGCGCAGCAAGGCGTTCTACTCCGAGGCGCTTGCGCCGCTGGGGGTTGGGCTGCTGATGGAGCCGGTGCCCGAGGCCGGCGGCTTCGGCGGCGACGACGGCAAGCCGTACTTCTGGATCGGCGGCTATCGCCCGGTGAAGGGGGGAGCGCACATCGCCTTTGCCTGCGACTCCCGGGAGACCGTCGACGCGTTCCACGCCGCGGCGCTCGCCGCCGGCGGGACCGACAATGGCCCGCCGGGGCCGCGGCCGATCTACCACGAGCACTACTACGGCGCCTACGTCCTCGACCCGGACGGCAACAACGTCGAGGCGGTCTGCCACCGACCGGGCTGATCGGGCGCCGCGCAAGCTGCGCAAGGCTCCGCCCGCCCCGCAGCGGCCCGCCCGCTCTACGATTCGCCGGTGGAGCAGGGCAAAGCCCCAACCGTGCTCGTGATGGCCGCCGGCGAGGGCACCCGGATGCGCTCGGCGGTGCCGAAGGTCATGCACGAGGTCTGCGGCAGGCCGATGGTGGCCTGGCCGGTGCTCGCCGCGCGCGAGGCCGGCGCCGGCCGGGTCGCGGTCATCGTCTCACCCGATCACGACCTCACGCCGGTGCTGCCCGATGGCACCGAGACGATCATCCAGCCCGAAGCCGACGGCACCGGGGGAGCGGTCCGCGCCGCCCACGACCTCGTCCGCGACTCCGAGACCGTCGTCGTGCTCAACGGCGACCATCCGCTGATCTCCGCGGAGGTGATCCGCGAGCTGCTCGAGGCACACCGGGCCGCGGGTGCGGCGGCCACTGTGATGTCGGTCGAGCGCGACGAGGCCGAGCAGCTCGGGCGCGTCGTCCGCACCGAAGCCGGTGAGTTCGACCGCATCGTCGAGACCAAGCACCCCGAGGGGATTCCCGACGAGATCCTCGCGATCCGCGAGATCAACACCAACCAGTTCGCCTTCGACGCCGCCACGCTGGTCGAGGCGATCGACCGGCTCTCCAGCGACAACCCGGCGGGCGAGTACTACCTCGGCGACGTGCTGCCGTTGATCCGCGAGGCCGGCGGCCGGGTGATCGCCCACCGCACCGACGACGTAGCGGTCAACATCGGCGTCAACAACCGCGCCGAGCTCGCGCTGGCGAGCTCGATCGCCCGCGACCGGATCCTCGAGCGCCACATGCTCGCCGGGGTCACGATCATCGACCCCGACACCACCTGGATCGACGCCGAAGTCGAGATCGAGCCCGACGTCACCCTCGAGCCGGGGACGATCCTGCGCGGCGAGACCGCGATCGGCCGCGACTCGATCGTCGGCCCTCTGGCGACGATCCTCGACTCGCGGCTCGGGGTCGGCGCCCGCGTCCTGCACTCCTACCTCGACCGCTGCGACGTCGGCGACGAGGCGACCGTCGGGCCGTTCGCCTACCTGCGGCCCGACACGCTGCTCGCCACCGGGTCGAAGGCCGGCAGCTTCGTCGAGATCAAGAACTCGCAGATCGGCGAGGGCGCCAAGGTCCCGCACCTCTCCTACGTCGGCGACGCCGAGGTCGGCGCCGAGTCCAACCTCGGGGCCGGAACGATCACCGCCAACTACGACGGATTCCGCAAGCACCGGACGAAGATCGGCGCCCGCACCCGGGTAGGTGTTGACACGATGCTGGTCGCCCCGGTAAACGTCGGTGACGACGCCTACACTGGCGCCGGAGCCGTGATCCGGAAGGACGTCCCGCCCGGGGCGCTGGGAGTGACGCGAGCGGAGCAGCGCAACATCGAGGGCTACACCGAGAAGCGAAGGGCGCGCGAGGCGCCCGACGAGGGGGACAGCGAGGAATGAGCATTCTCGAGGAGCGACCGCAGGTGGTCAGCTCGATCCCGCAGGACTACACGAAGCGGCTCATGGTCTTCGGCGGCCGCTGCTCGATGGAGCTCGCGGCCAAGATCGCCGGCAAGCTCGACGTCGACCTCGGCCAGGTCCACCTGCGCACCTTCGCCGACGGCGAGGTCTACTGCCGCTACGAGGAGTCGATCCGCGGCGCCGACGTCTTCCTCGTCCAGTCGACCGCGGCCAACGAGGCGCACGGGATGACCCCCAACGACGCGCTGATGGAGCTGCTGGCGATGATCGACGCCGCCAAGGGCGCCTCGGCGCACCGGATCATCGCGGTGATGCCCTGGTACGGCTACTCGCGCCAGGACAAGAAGTCGGCGCCGCGGGAGCCGATCTCCGCCCGCGTCGTGGCCCAGTGCCTGGAGGCCGTCGGAGTCGACCGGATCCTGACCATGGACCTGCACTCGGGCCAGGTCCAGGGCTTCTTCTCCAAGCCGGTCGACCACATGACCGCGATGCCGATGCTGACCCAGTACTTCATGGACCAAGCGTTCACCGAGGAGCTGGTGATCGTCTCGCCCGACGCCGGCCGGGTGAAGGTGGCCCGCAACTTCGCCCGCAAGATCGGCTGCCACTGGGCCGTGATGGAGAAGGAGCGCCCCGCCCAGCAGGTCGCCGAGATCGGCTACGTCGTCGGCGACGTCAATGGCAAGACCGCGGTCCTCGTCGACGACATGATCGACACCGCCGGCACGCTCACCGCGGCGGCGAAGACGGTGACCGAGGAGGGCGCGGCCCGGGTGATCGCCTGCGCCACCCACGGGGTCTTCTCCGGGCCCGCTTTCGAGCGGCTCGCGGTCGAGAGCTCTGGAATCGAGCGCGTGGTGGTAACCGACACGATCCCGCTGCGCCCCGGAGCGCCCGAGAGCATCACCGTGCTCTCGACGGCCCAGACCCTCGCCGACTCGATCCGCCGCATCTTCGCCGACGACTCCGTCTCGGAGATCTTCGCCGGCGAGAATCAGCTCTTCTGAGCTGACTCCGCTAGCCGGGGTCGGAGATACGCCACTCGCCCCGCTCCTCCAAGAGCATGATCGTGCGCGGCCGGGCGCCGCCCTCCGCTTCGCGGTAGCGCGCCTCGACCCGGGCCTGCGGGCCGCTGACGCTGACCTGGCGGACCGTGATCTCCGAGCCGGCGAAGGCCTCCTTGAGCGCCTCGAGGATCTCGCGGCAGCCGGGGAGCTCCTCGGCCTGGATCTGGCGCGCGGTGTTGACCCGCAGCGTGTTCCGCGCCTGCTCGGTGAGCAGGCCGCAGAACTTCCGCGACTCGCCCGCCGAGGCCGCGGCGAAGAACTCCTCGACCGTCGCTTGCACCCTCTCCTCCTCGGTCGGCGGGTCCTCGAACGGCCCCACGTCGACGAGCGCCAGCACGGCGACCACCGCCCCGGCGACGAGCAGCAGTGCGGCGATCCGTCGCCGCGTGACTTCGGTCATCGGTCCACCGTATCGGCAGCTGGACGGCCGACTCCGAATCCTCGCGGACCCGGATTCGGCTTCGACCGTCCTCGCGGCCGCAATAGAGTCCGCGCCGTGGACGAGCGGACGCTCGAGTGGCTCGACATCCTCGGCCGCGGGCTGCTTTGGGGAGCGGTCGCCGTCCTCGGGCTGGCGGTCATCGGGGCGATCGCGATCGCGAGCACCGACACCGCCGTCTTCCTCGGCGCCGAGGACCTCCAGCGAGAGGGCCGCGGCATCGCTGCGATCGGCGCCTTCGGCGCCGGGTTGACCGCAGCCGGGATCCTCGCCGGGCTCGGCGCGCTGCTGCGGCTCAGGGTGGCCGACCACCGCGAGCGGGCGGCCCGGCGCGATTGACCGGGGATCCGGCCACAGTCGACGAGCGGCCGCCCTGGCGGCGGGACGGCACGGTGCTCCGCATCGGCCACAAGGGGGCCGACGCCCTCGTGACCGGCAACACTCCGGAGAGCTTCACCGCCGCGGTCGAGGCGGGCGTCGATGCGATCGAGCTCGACGTGCTCCGCCCGCGCGCCGACTTCCGCGCCGGCGCCGACTGGCGCCGCGCCGCCGCCGGCCCGGGTGAGGCGGGCGGCCCGCTGGTGGTCGCCCACGACTGGACCGACGCGCGCCGCCGCGACCCGCTCACCCTTGACCAGGCGCTCGACGCCTTCGGCCGCCCGCCGCTCGACCGGGTCCGCCTCGACCTCGACCTGAAGCTCGCCGGCCGCGAGGACGAGGTCGTCGCCGCGTTGCGCGAGCGTGACCTGGTCGAGCGGGCGATGGTCTCGACGATGGAGCTTTCGAGCCTCGAGTACCTCGCCGCCGAGGCCCCCGAGCTGGACCGCGGCTGGACCCTGCCGAAGGTGAGCCGCGACTGGAACCGCACCCGCTGGGCGCGCCCACTGGTCCTCGCCGGCTCGACCTCACTGCGCGCCCGCCTGCCCGGGATCATCCGCCGCCGCGCCCCCGCCCTCGGCGTCTGGGCGATCTGGGCCTACCACCCGCTGATCACCGCCCGCCTCGTCCGCGCCGCCCACTCCGTCGAGGTCGCCGTGATCGCCTGGACCGTCGACGACGCCCCCCGCATCCGCGCCCTGACGGCCCTGGGCGCCGACGGCATCTGCACCAACGACCCCCGGCTATTCGCGGACGCGGGCTCGTAGGGGGGCGCCACCGGAGGAACGGGGATTGTCCTCGCTATGGGTGGGAAATCCCCTTCTCTTTCAGAGTTCGATCGAGAAATCGCTCGGATCGCCGCGCGGCAACACGGCGTTGTTTCCCGTGCGCAGCTGCTCGAGATCGGGGTCGGCGAGCGGGCGATCGATTGGCGTCTCGAAAGACAGCGGTTGCACAAGGTTCACAAGGGTGTCTATCTCGTAGGACATACGGCTCGCCCGGCGCTTGCCCCTGAGATGGCGGCCGTCCTGGCATGCGGCCGTGGTACGGCGGTCAGCCACCGCAGCGCTGCACGCCTCTGGAAGTTGATCGACTCTCTCCCTCGTGAGGTCGAAGTGACCGTTCGCCGATCCTGGCGTCCGGACCGACCCGGTATCCGGGTCTACACCACGCGGGTTCTCACTCATGGGGAGGTGCGCAACTTTCGCGGCATCCCGGTCACGAGCCCGGCGAGAACCGTCCTGGACATGGGGGCGGTCGAGCCCGCGGATGAACACGAGCGGATCGTCGCGGAGGCGTTGGGCACACGTCTCGTGACTGAGCAGGACCTCCTTGACGTCCTCGAGCGAAACCGCCATCGCCCCGGTGCCACCCCCCTTCGCTTGCTCATTGAAGGCGACGGCAACCCGGCCCGAACACGCTCCAGGGCCGAGCGCACGCTGCTGAAGCTCCTGCGCGCTTCCCCCCTACCTGCCCCGGAAACGAATGCGCAGGTGGATCCGTACGAGATCGACCTCCTGTGGCGCGACCACCGCCTTGCCGTGGAATTCGATAGCTGGTCGTTTCACTCAAGGCGTCCGAAGTTCGAGCGAGACCGCGTTCGCGACGCCGACCTTCAGGCCCAGGGCTTCCGTGTCATCCGAGTAACTTGGCGGCAATTGACGCGCGAGCCGGAGGCGGTGGTCGCGCGCATCGCCGCTCTTCTCGGAGAAAAGGGGATCTCCCACCTATAACGAGGGAAATCCCCATACCATCGGTCGGGGCGCTCGGCCGCCTAAACCGGCCGCCCGGCGTAGCCAAGCACCCGCTTCTGGCCGCGGGACTCGAAGTACTCCCACTCGGCCTCGCCGAGCTCGGTTGCCGGCGGGTCGGCGTAGACCCATTCGCGCATGATCCGGTGCCAGTTGCGCTTCGCCCGCAGCTGGGCGAGCACGGCGACGACGCCGGTCTCCATCCGGCGCCCCATCAGCTCCTCGGCCGGCAGGCTCTCGCGACGCATCAGCGAGTAGTACTCCGACCGCGGGTCCGAGGTCGACTCGATGATCTTCATCACCCGGCGCGCCGAGACCTCGTAGTCGCGGTCCTCCAGGTACCAGCCGCCGACCAGCATCACGTGCTCCATCAGCCGCTCGGCGTCGAGCTTCGACGGGTTCTTGACGAAGCCGAGGTCGTGCAGCGCCTGGCGCAGCCCCTCGGGGTCCTTGCGCGCCGCAGCGTCGACGGCCCGCTGCTCGAGCTCGATCTGCTCGATGTCGAGCTTCTTCGTCATCCCGAAGTCGAGGAAGGCCACCTTGCCGTCGTCCAGGAGGATGTAGTTGCCGGGGTGGGCGTCGGCGTTGAAGTGCTGCAGGTGGTAGATCGAGCCGTAGCAGAAGCGGAACACGATCTCGCCGAACCGGCTGCGCTGCTCGTGGTCGAGCTGCTTGACCTGGTCGAACTGAAGCCCCTCGACGAGCTCGGTCACCAGCACCCGCCGGCGCGAGAGCCGAGTGATCACGTCGGGGACGTAGATGAACGGATGCCCGCGGTAGGCGCGCGCGAAGCTGCGCTGGTTCTGCGCCTCGAACTCGTAGTCGAGCTCCTCCATCACCCGCTCGCGCAGCTCCGCGGCGACGGCCTTCGCGTCCAGCCCCGGCGCGAGCCCGCGCGCCAGCCGCACCAGCACGCCCGCGTTTCGCAGGTCCGACTCGAGCGCCTCGGCGACCCCGGGGTACTGGATCTTGACCGCGACCTCGCGGCCGTCGATCAGCCGCGCCCGGTGCACCTGGCCGATCGAGGCGGCCGCGAACGCCTCCTCGTCGAACTCGGCGAAGTGCTCCATGCAGGGCTCGCCCCACTCCTCGTCGAGCACCTTGGAGACCTTCTTCCACGGCATGGGCGGGGCCGAGGTGCGCAGCTTCGACAGCTCCTCCTGGTAGATCTCGGCGTATTCCGGAGGCAGGAACTCCGTGTCGACGAACGAGGCGAGCTGGCCGATCTTCATCGCCGCGCCCTTCATCTCGCCGAGGATCGAGACCATCTTCAGGGCCGTCTGGAGGTGGCGGGCCTCGAGCTTCTCGGCCGCCTCCTCGTCGGAGCGCGCCACGCTCGCCGCCTTGGTGCCCGCGTAGCGCGCCGCCTGCCCGCTGAGCGCCGTGCCGAGCTTCGCCGAACGCCGGACCCGGCCCTTGGGGATCTTCGAGTCGTCGCTCACGGGCGGCAGGGTAGTGCCGTGGAGCCCTATCGGCGCCGCAGGCGGAACAGCGCCGCCAGCAGCGCCACGACCGTGAACACCTCGAGCCGGCCGGCGATCATCAGGATCGGCAGCACGACTCGCCCGAACGGCGGCACGGCCTCGAAGTTTTCTGTGGCGCCGACCTCGCCAAGGCCGGGACCGATGATGTTGAGGGTCGAGGCGACGGAGCTGATCGCGGTCACGAGGTCGAGGCCGGACGCCGCCATCACGAGCGATCCCGTGACGTAGACGAGCACGTAGACGAGGAAGAACCCGAGCACCGCCCGGCGGACGTCCTCGCTGTAGGTGTGGCCGCCGAGCCGCAGCACCCTGACGGCCCTCGGCTGCAGCTGGCGGTCGAGCTCCTGGCGCGCCGATTTGCCGAGCAGGACCAGGCGGATGACCTTGATCCCCCCGGCGGTCGACCCGGCGCAGGCGCCGGCCGTCATCAGGACCAGGATCACGACCCGGGCGAACGAGTTCCAGGCGTCGAAGTCGGCCGTCGTGTAGCCGGTCGTGGTCATGATGCTGGTGGCGCTGAAGGCGCTCTGGCGGAGCGACGCGGCGGCGCCGCCGGCATCGTCGGCGAACTCGAGGCTCACCGTCACGGCGGCGATCGCGGCGACGAGGATCGCGACGAACGCGGCCACCTCGGCCGCCTGGGGCATCAGCGATCGGCCTCTGACCGCGCGCCAGTAGAAGGCGAAGTTGACCGCGGACAGCGCCATGAACGCGATCGCGACGAGCTCGATCGGAAGCGAGTCGAAGCCGGCGATCGACTCCGTCCGGGTCGAGTAGCCGCCGGTCGCGATCGTCGTCATCGAGTGGTTGATGGCGTCGAAGATCCCCATCCCGGCGATCAAGTACGCGATCGCCGCGGCGGCCGAGAGGGCGAGGTAGATCGCGGCGATGATCTTCGCCGTGTCGATGATCCTCGGGGTAAGGCGCTCGGCGGTGATTCCCGAGGTCTCGGCGTAGAAGGCGCGCTGCACCCCGGGGCCGGAGACCGGCGCGATCGCGACCACCAGCACCACGATCCCGACCCCGCCGAGCCACTGCATGATGCTGCGCCACAGAAGCACCGCGTCGGGCTCGGTCTCGATCTCGCCGAGCAGCGTGGAGCCGGTGGTGGTGAAGCCGCTGGTTGCCTCGAAGACCGCATCGAGCGGAGAGTCGAAGGTGCCCGCCGCGAGCAGCGGCACCGCGCCCGCCAGCGATGCCCCCACCCAGGCGAGCGTGACCGCCATCAAGCCGGTCACGGGGCGAACGACGAACCCGTGGTGGCGGGCCGCGGTCGAGATTCGCAGCAGTCCGGCCCCGAGCGCCACGGTCCCGGCACCGGGCAGGACGAAGGCCGTTGCGGCGCGCCCCTGCTCGATCCCGATCCCCGCACACGCGAGCATCCCGAGGCCGCAGGCGACCAGGGTCCCGCCGAGCGTCAGCCCGACCAGGGCGGCATCGGGGCCGAACGCCCGCCTCATCGCGGACTGTCGAAGGCGGGCTCCACCCCCGTGAGCGCGCCGGCGACGCCGAGCATCAGCAGCCGGTCCCCGGCTCGGATCTCAATCCCCTGTGGCGGCACCAGGGGCTGGCCGTCGCGCAGGATCGCGCCGACCCGATTGCCGCGCAGGAGCCCGTGCGTCTTGCCGACCTCCTTGCCGACGATCGCGGCACCCGGCTGCGCCTCGAGCTCGAGCGCCTGGAAGCCGGTACGCAGCAGATGGATCGCCTTCACGGTCCGCGTGTGCACGAAGCGCAGGATCGCCTCGGCCGTGATCAGCCGCGGGGAGAGGGCCGCGTCAATCGCCAGGGCGTCGACCAGCGGGGTGAACTCCTCGCGCGAGACGATCGAGATGCACAGGTCGGCGCCGAGGCGCTTGGCATGGAGCGCCGCGAGCAGGTTCGCGCGATCCTCGCCGGCGCAGGCGACGAAGGCGTCGGCGTCGGCGACTCCCGCGGCCTCCTGCGCCTCGTGGCTGATCCCCTCGTCGTGGAGGATCGTCGCGCGCGAGAGGCGCTCGGCCAGGTGCCGCGCCCGGGCTGCGTCGCGCTCGAGCACGGTGACTCTGACCGGAGTGCTCTCCAGCAGCCTGGCCAGCCGGAGCCCGATCTTGCCCCCGCCGAAGATCACGCAGTCGCGCACGTCCCGCGTGCCGCCGGCGAAGTACGCGACCGCTGGGCCGACCTGCTCGGTGGGAACGGCCACCAGCAGGTGATCGCCCACCTCCGGCGTCATCTCCGGCCGGGTCAGCCGCGACTCGCCGTCGCGTGAGATGCCGACGATGTAGGCGGGGTGGGGGCGATCCCGCTTCGCCAGCTGGATGCCGACCAGCGGCGAGGTGTCGGTGACGATCACCTCCGCCAGGGTGAGGAGCCCGTCGCCGAAGTACTCGACCGAGACCGCCCCCGGCAGCCGGATCGCCTCGGCGATGTCCGCGGCCGTGGCGCGATCGGGATCGATGACGAAATCGATCCCGAGCACGTCGCGGGCGAACGACTCATCGGTGCCAAAGAACTCCGGGTCGCGGACCCTGGCCACGGTGGTGGCCGCTCCGAGCTGGCGAGCGGCGAGCGCGGCGATGATGTTCACCTCGTCGACCTGCGTCACCGCGGCCAGCAGGTCGACCGAGCCGACCTCGAGCTCGGTCAACAGCCGCGGGCTCGCCCCGTTGCCCTCGACGACCAGGACGTCGAGCTCGCCCTGGATCGTCGCGGAGCGCTCGCCGTCTTTGTCGACCACGGTCACGTGGTGTCCGTCGGCACTCAGGGTGCGGGCCACGTTGGTCCCGACCTCACCCGCGCCGATCACGATCGCTTTCACGGGACGATTCTTACCCTCTGGCTATCCTGCGTGCCGATGGCCGAGCAGCGCGCCAAGCTGACCGTCTCCGAGCGCACCGAGTTCGGGTCCCGCACCAGCCGCAGGCTGCGGCGCTCCGGGCTCGTGCCCGGCGTCGTCTACGGCGCCGGCTCGGAGACGCGCGCCTTCCAGGTGCCCGAGCGGGAGGCGCGAAACGTGCTCGTCCACGGCGGGGCGTTGATCGACATCGAGCTCGACGGCTCGAAGATGCCGGTGGTGGTCAAGGATCAGCAACGCGACCCAGTGCGGGGCGACCTCCTCCACCTCGACCTGCTCGAGGTGAAGCTCGACGAGGCGATCGAGGCGGAGGTGCCGATCGAGCTGCTCGGCGCCGAGGACGCACCGGGCGTCAACGAGGGCGGCGTGCTTGAGCATGTCACCCATCAGATCACGATCTCCGCTCTGCCCACCGAGATTCCCGAGAGCATCCCCGCAGACGTCTCGGGGATGGACATCGGCGACACCCTTCAGCTCAGCGCCCTGATCCCGCCCGAGGGGGTCGAGTTCGCGCTCGGCGAGGGCGTCGATCCCGACGAGGTCACGATCGCCACTCTCTCGCCGCCGCGGGTCGAGGAGGAGCCCGAGCCCGAGCTCGAGGAGGAGGCCGAGCTGGTCGGCGAGGAGGGCGAGGAGGTGCCCGAGGGCGAGGAGGCCCCGGAGGGCGAGGCGCCCGAGCCGGCCGAGGGCGGCGAGGAGCCGGGCGGCTCCGAAGAGGAGTAGCGGCCCTGCGTCTCTTCCGTCGCCGGGATGAACCCGGCGACCGGGTTCTGGTAGTCGGCCTGGGCAACCCCGGCTCGCGCTACGCGGCCACCCGCCACAACGTCGGCTGGGAGGTGGCGAACGAGCTCTCGCGCCGCTGGGATCTGCCGCGAGCCAGGGAGCGCTTCCGCGGCCGGATCGCCGAGGGGCGGACTCGCCCCGGCGGCCCCCGGGTGGCGATCCTGCTGCCCCAGACCTACATGAACGAGTCCGGCACCTCCGTCGGTCCCGCCCGCGGCCAGCTCAGGGTGCCGCTCGAGCGGGTGATCGCCCTTCACGACGAGATCGATCTGCCGTTCGGCGAGATCCGATCGAAGCTCGGCGGCGGCGTCGCCGGCCACAACGGGCTGAAGAGCATGCGCGACGGCCTCGGCAGCGCCGACTTCTGGCGCGTGCGGGTGGGCGTCGGGCGCCCTGACACGACCGACCCCGAGATCGTCTCGGCCCACGTGCTCGGCCGCTTCGACGAGCCCGCCGACGCGGTCACGGCGTTGATCGCCGCCGCCGCCGCCGAGGCCGAGCGCCTGGTGGAGCAGGTGGTCGAGGAGTCCGAGGACCCGATCGGCGAGGTGATCGACTGACCGTCACGACCTACGAGGTCGGCGACGACGGAGTCGCGCTGCTGCGCCTCGACCGGCCCGAGGCGCGAAACGCGATCAACACCGGGATGCTCGAGGAGCTGCTCGCCCACCTCGACGGCGGGCGCACCGACGAGGCGGTGCGGGCGCTGGTGCTCTCCTCCTCCGACCACATGGGCCTCTCGGCCGGCGCCGACGTCCGCGAGCCGCTCGACGAGCAGGGAAGGGTGCGGCGGATGGAGCTTTTCGCTCGCCTCTATGACGAGCTCACCGGCTATCCGAAGCCCACCGTCGCCGCCTGCCACGGCGCCTGCGTCGGCGGCGGCGCCGAGATCGCGGTCGCCTGCGATCTTCGCGTCGGGGGCGCCAATCTGCGCCTGCGCTTCCCCGGCGCGGCGCTCGGGGTGCCCGTCGGCCCGGCCCGCCTGGTCAGCCTCTGCGGCCTATCGGTGGCCAAGTACCTGCTGCTGACGGCGAAGGAGATCGGCGTCGACGACGCCCACCGCTGGGGCCTCGTCCACAAGGTCGCCCCGCCGCCCGCCACCGAGGACGCCGCCCTCCAGCTCGCCGCCCAGGTAGCCGGGCACCCGCCCGAGGCGGTCGCCCGGCTGAAGCGGATGCTCCACGAGTGGGACGGGGTCGAGAACCGCTCGCGCGCCGAGGGCGAGGGCCAGGTCGAGTGGCAGCGGTCCGGCCCCGGGCTTCCCTACCGCGACTGAGGTCCACCCAGGGTCAGCGGCTCAACGGCCCAGCGGGCGCTCGTTGAGCGCCTCGACCACGTCGAGCACGTTGCCCTCGCGGTAGAAGTCGACCGCGATCAGGTTCGCGTCGAGGCCGCGGATCCGCTCGCACCGCTGGACCCGGCGCAGCAGCGGGTCTCGCGCATTGACCTTGGCCGCGTTGGACGGGCGCGGCGCGGGGCTGGTGTCGATCCAGTGGTTGACCAGGAACAGCGAGGCGTCGGTGGGGCCTCGGTTGGGCTCGCAGCTCGCCTCGATCGCGTCGTGATCGGTCAGCTCCCGCGGGCGCTTGAACGTGAACGGGGTCTCCTGGGTCAGGTCGTAGGCCCGCTGGTACCAGGGGAACCCACCGCCGCCTGAGTCGTTCTCGGCCATCACCAGGACCCGCCCGCCGCCGGCGATCATCTCCGCCAGGGTCGGCCAGGGCGGGCCCGGCTCGCCCTCGTAGACGTAATCGATCAGCCCGCTCGACTCGACCGCGGCGGCGAAGTCTGCGGCCGAGGCGTAGTCCTCGTTGACGATCACCAGGACCTCGTTCGGATTGCGCTCGAGGAAGTCGACGATCTCGCCCAGTGCTTCGTCGAGCGTGATCGCGCCGACCTCGCAGAAGCCATGGCAGAGGTAGACCCCGCGCTCGCCCACCTCCGGCGAGTCGACGATCCGGTCGCGGATCCGCAGCGCCGCCTCGAGCGCCTCCGGGCCGAGCGCCCGCTCGAGCTCGCGGCGCTCGGCGTCGTCGCGGTCCGAGAGGTCGGTCTTCACCCTGCCGCCCTCGGTCTCGATCCCGTAATGGGTGTCGATCAGCAGCCCGCGGATGCCGTCGGCCAGTTGGTCGGCGATCCCGGTCTCCTGTTGGGCGAACAGCCAGTCGGGGTAGGTCGCGCCCGACATCGCGTTGTGGGTCGCGGGGAGCGTCACCTGGTCGAGGGTGCGCGTGCACAGGGCTCGGGCGCCGTTGCAGCCGCTCCGAGGCGTGGGCACCTGCTCGGTGGCGCCGTCGTCCTCGGGGTCGAGCAGGACGACCGCCGCCGCCGCGATCGCGATCGTCAAGCCCGCCGCGACGGCGATCGTGCGACGGGTGCGGCCCCCGGTGGCACGCGCCGGCCCGGCGCCCGGCTCGGGCACGGTCAGGCGCATCAATTCCGCCGCCCCCGCGTAGGCGACGTAGATCCCGGCGAGGATCACGGCCAGCTCGATCACCGCGTCGTGGGCGATCACGATCACGATCCCGGCAAGCAGCAGCCCGACACCGCGCAGGGCGCGCAGGCCGCGGCTGGACGGCGGCGTCGCCACCACCGACCAGACCCGGCGAAGCGGCTGCGTGACCTCGACCGGTCGCAGCACCGATGAGGCGGCCGCCGCGGTCACCGCCCCGAACGCGGCGAGCAGGAACAGCGCCGTGCGCAGGTCGCCGAGGAACGCGTCCCAGATCGCCCCGGCGGCGTCTCGCGCTCCCGGCTCGTGCACGGCGGCGAGCGCCAGCGAGCGCCCCAGGCCCATCGCCACGAGCCCGAGCGCGGCCACGGAGGCGAGCGCGACGCCGAAGACGAGCACCGTCTCGCGGCGGTCGCGAGAGAGCGCTCCCGCGGCGATCGCCAGCAGCAGCGCCGCCCCGAGCAGGATCAGCTCCAGGGCCTCGATCTCGTCGGCGAGTTGGGCGACCTCGACAAACGCCGCCGGCGGGTCGGACTCGAGCACCTCGACCTCGCCTCCCGGCAGCCTGCGGGCGAGCGAGGGGCGCAGCGCCTCCAGCGCTCCGGCAATGGTGGTGCGGACGTCGGCGAGGGTCAGCGTCAGGGTCTCGAGGTCGCGATCGAACACCGCCCGGTGCAGGTCGCTTACGCCGGCGCGGAACAGCGACTGGAATGCACCCCCGCCGACGACATCCGAGACCGCGCCCTCGATCAGCGGCCTGGCGCCGATCAGGTCGGCCTCGGCGCTCAGCACGAGGTCGTCGGTGACCCGCCCGGCGACCTCGGTCTGAAGCGCCTCGTCCTCGAGCGCCGCGGTCGCCCGATCGGCGAAGCCGTCAGCGTCGAACAGCGACCGCGACGCGTAGTCGGCGACCAGAGCGCCGAGCAACGCCAGCGCAGCCAGGACCGCCAGCGCGATCGACACCGTTTGCCGGCCCGGCCTCCGAGCTCCCATCCGCCCACGCAGCGTAAGACCGCCCGCGGCGCCGTGCCGCCTTCCTAGAATCGAGGGGCCGGCCGCCACATAGGCCGGTGCTCCCGCCGGACCGTGTATCCGGCTTTAGGCCGTGCTCAGACCGCTGCTCGACATCGCCACCGACGACGAGCGATTCATCGCTCTCGCCGCCGCCGTGCGCGACGGCGGGCCGGTCGACGCCCACGCCTCGGCCTCGATCCGCCCTTACCTGCTGGCGGCGCTGCTCGATTCCGAGCCGGGCCTCGGCGGGCGCCCGGCGTTGGCGGTAGCCGCCGACGACGTCGGCGCCCGCGACCTCGCCCGCGCGCTCGGTGCCTACCTCGCCCCGCGGCGGGTGCGCTACTACCCGTCGCGCGGCACCGGCTATCAGTCGCACCTCGCGCCCCCGCCCCACCTGGTCGGGCTGCGGGTAGGAGCCCTCGACGCGCTCACGGAGGGGGCGCCCGAGGAACCCGCGGTCGTGGTCGCGAGCGCCATCGCCCTGGCTGAGGCCGTGCCCGACGCCTCACTACGTCCGGAGGGCTTCGTCCTCCACCGCGGCGAGGAGGTCGACCTCGCCGACGTCGCCGAGCTGCTGGTCGAGGCCGGCTACGAGCGTGCGGACCAGGTCGAGGAGCGGGGCCACTTCGCAGTCCGGGGCGGCATCCTCGACGTCTTCCCGGCGACCGAGGAGCGCGCCGCGCGGCTGGAGCTCTTCGGCGACGAGATCGAGACGATCCGCTGGTTCTCGACCTTCACCCAACGCTCGCTGGGGGAGGCCGAGCGGATCGAGCTGGACCCCGCGGCGGAGTTGGCTCTGGAGCACCGCGAGCTCGCCGTGGTCGCGGCCCAGGACGGAGAGCGGCCGGACGTCGCCAACCTTCTCCCGTTCGAGAGCTTCCGCGCCCCGCTCGACCTGCTGCGCGACGACACCGCGATCGTGCTCGCCTCCGCCGAGGAGATCGAGCCGGCGCTTGGCGACCACTGGGAGGACGTGACCGCGGCGATCCACGACGACGACGCCCGCCGCCTCTACGTCGAGGTCAGCACCCCGCTGCGCGACCGCGCAGCGCTCTCCCTGTACGCCGCCCCTGGCGCCGAGGCGGAGCCGGACTCGAACGACGAACGACGAACGACGAGCCACGTCTTCCGCGCCCAGGCGCCGACCTCCGCAGCTCGCACGATCGCCGAGGCCGAGTCGCAGCTCGAGCGCGAGCTTCGCTCCGGCTACCGGGTGGCCGTCACCTTCGAGCACCGAGGCGAGGCCGAACGCGCGCAGTACAACCTGAACCGGGTCGCGGCGGGCTTCATCGACGACCCGGCGACCGCGGACGCCGTCCTGCACGCCGACCGCCCCGAACGGATCCTGCTCGCCGAGGCGCGGCTGACCGACGGCTTCGTCTCGCCCGACCTGCGCCTGGCGGTGATCCCCTTCCGCCGGCTCGTCCACCGCCGTCGCGCCGCCGCGCCGGCGCC
>JBOGZD010000007.1:0-40235 GCA_050697155.1 Solirubrobacterales bacterium
GCCGAGCCGTTCGAGTGGAACTTCACCCGGCGGGGTCTCGCAAGCCTGATGGCGAAGCTCGCCGAGCGCGAGCCACAGCTACGCCTCGTTGCCTGACCCGACCGAACTTGCGGACAGGGGTACTAGCACCGACCCGGGGCGCGCCCAAGGGGGGCGCGAACGACGGTTGGGGGATTTGGGTTCGCATAGAGCCCTTTTCTCCCAAGCGCCCGGATCTCACGCCCACCGACCGGCTGATCTCCGAGCTGGCGAGCCGACAGCACGGGGTCGTCGCCCGCCGCCAGCTGCTCGAGCTGGACATCGGAGTAGGGGCGATCAAGCGGTGGATCCGGATCGGCCGCTTACACCGAATGCACGCCGGCGTCTACCTGGTCGGCCACCGCGCAATCCGCCGCGGCACCCGGGAGATGGCGGCCGTCCTCGCCTGCGGCCCCGGGGCGGTGATCAGCCACGCGAACGCCGCGGCGCTCTGGAAGTTGCTCCCCTACCCAGCCAAGGCCACAACGGTCAGCGTCACCGTCGCGGGTGGTGACCGGCGCTCACGCCCGGGCATCGAGGTGCACCGGGTGGCCGAGCTTTCGCCGGAGGAGGTGGAGGTCCTCAACGGCATCCCGGTCACCGGCCCGCTTCGCACGATCGTGGATGTGGCCGCGACCATCCGTCCCGCCCGGCTGGAGCGGGTGGTCGCGCAGGCACTGAGGGAGGGCCTCGTCACGGAGGCTGAGTTGCGAGGCCGAGTCGATCAACTCGCGGGTCGGCGTGGCGTCCCGGCGCTTCGCCGGGTGCTCGGCCTGGAAGGCGGACCGAAGTTCACCCGCTCGCCCGCCGAGCGCCGGATGCTCGCGCTGGTCAGGGAGGCGGGGCTGCCGGTCCCGGAGGTGAACGCAGAGCTCGCGGGGTATGAGGTCGACTTCCTCTGGCGAGCGGAGCGCCTGGCGGTCGAGGTCGACGGGCGCCGCTACCACTCCGACCCGCTGGCGTTCCAGCGCGACCGCGACCGCTCCAACGACCTCCAGCTGCGCGGCTACACGGTGCTGCGGGTGACCTGGCGCGACCTGGTCGACCGCCCGGATGTGGTGGCCAACCGCATCCGCCGCGCTCTTTCGGCGGCGGTTGGGATATAGGGGTTCGTATGCGGCCCTTTTCTCCCGATCGGCGTCGGCGCGAAACGTTTTCGGCCCCTCGCGGTCAAAGTCCGCAGTGACCGGCAAGCCGCCCACGGCGACCCGCGCGCAGTCGCCTGCCTCGAGTGAGGGCGAGCTGCTCGGCGAGACGCAGTCGATCTGCCCCCGCTGTCGCCGGCTGCTGGACGCCGAGCTCCGCGTTCGGTCCGGTCGGGTGGTGCTCAGCCGCGCGTGCCCCGACCACGGCGCGTTCGAGGCCGTCGTCTACGGCGACGCGGAGCGCTATCTGGAGATCCAGCGCTTCGACAAGCCCGGCGAGGCGCCGCTCGAGCGGCAGACCGAGACGGTCCGAGGATGCCCCCACGACTGCGGCATCTGCCCCGAGCACGCCCAGCACACCTGCCTGGGGATCATCGAGGTCAACACCGCCTGCAACCTCGACTGCCCGATCTGCTTCGCCGACTCGGGAACGGCGCCGCAGGAGCATGGCTACTCGCTCACCCTCGAGCAGGTCGAGTCGATGCTCGATGCGTTCGTGCGCGCCGAAGGCGAGCCCGAGTCGGTGCAGCTCTCCGGTGGCGAGCCCTCGATCCACCCGCAGATCCTGGAGATGCTCGCGGCGGCCAAGGCGCGCGGCATCGACCTGGTGATGCTGAACACCAACGGCATCCGCCTCGCCCGCGACCCCCGCTTCGCCCCCGCCCTCGGCGAGCTCGGCGTCCACGTCTACATGCAGTTCGACGGCTTCGACGAGGACACCCAGCTGGCGATCCGGGGCAAGCCGCTTACCGAGGAGAAGCTGCGGGCCATCGATCGCTGCGCGGAGGCCGGAGTGTCAGTCTCGCTCGCCGCGGCGGTCGAGCGGAGCCTCAACGAGCACGAGGTCGGCCCGATCCTGCGTTTCGGGGTGGAGCATCCAGCGGTCACCGGGGTCTTCCTCCAGCCGGTGACCCACTCGGGCCGGTTTCGCGCCGATTCCGACCCGCTCGACAAGCTGACCAACTCCGACGTCATCGAGCTCATCTGTGAGCAGCTTCCGGAGTGGTTTCGAGCCGACGATTTCGTCCCGGTCCCCTGCTGCTCTCCGACCTGCCGCTCTGCGACCTTCGCCCTCTACGACGGCGAGGACCTCGTGCCCCTCCCCCGCCTCGTCGACGTCGAGGAGTACCTCGACTACGTCACCAACCGCGCCGTCCCCGACCTCGCTGTCCGCGAGGCGCTCGAGGGGCTGTGGTCGGCGAAGGCGGCGGGTGGATCGGAGCCGGTGGCCGAGCGGCTCGACTGCGTCGCCTGCGCCACCGGGATGCCGCCCGAGCTGCGCGAGGTAGCCGCGCGCGGGTTCATGGTCGTGATCCAGGACTTCCAGGACCCCTACACGCTCGACGTCGGAAAGCTTCGCAAGTGCTGCGTCTCGGAGATCGTCCCCGACGGCCGCCTGATCCCCTTCTGCGCCTACAACTCGGTCGGCTACCGCGAGCAGGTGCGCCTGGAGATGTCGCGACGCAACGGTAACGGACACCTGGGCCGCCGGTGAGCTCCGCCCCGCCTCCCGGCACGACCCTGTCGCCGCTCGACGAGCTGCTCGCCGGCGGCGACGTCAAGGCCTGCTGCGCGGCCGTCTACGAGCATCCCGCGGTCCGGTGGCTGCTGGGTGACGAGCTTCACCCCGGCGGCGAGGCGACCACGCGCCGGGCGCTCGAGCTGATCGGAGCAAGCGCCGGCGAGCGCCTGCTCGACGTGGCATCGGGAAACGGGGCCTCGGCGATGCTCGCCGCATGGGACTTCGGCTGCCTGGTGGCCGGCATCGACTACGGCGCCCTGGCGGTCGGCGACGCTCAGCGAGAAGCCGAGGCGGCCGGGCTCACCGAGCGCGTCGGGTTCGTCGTCGGGGACGCGGAGGCCCTGCCGTTCTCCGACGGCGAGTTTGACGCCGTGCTCTGCGAGTGCTCGCTTTGCACCTTCCCCCAGAAGGCGCGGGCGGTGGGAGAGATGCGGCGCGTGCTGTGTAGCGGGGGCCGCCTCGCGATCAGCGACGTGGTCGTCGATCGGGCTCGCCTGCCGAACGGCCTCGACGGCGCGCTGGCGACGATCGCCTGCGTCGGCGAGGCGCTCCCCACCCGGGGCTACGAGGACCTGCTCGCCGACGCCGGCCTCCGCGTGGTGGCGGTCGAGTCACGGCCAGACGACGCCGCAGCGCTCGCCGAGCGGGTGCACGAGCGCCTGCGTGGCGCCCGCCTGCTGGGGATCGAAGGAATCCCCCGCTCGCCGATCGACACGGACCGAGCGATCGAGCTGGCCGGGGCCGCGCGGCAGGCGATCGCCGACGGCGCGCTCGGCTACGCGATCTTCGCCGCCGAGCGCTGATCCGCTCGGCGAGCATGGCTATCGTGGCTTGGTGATCGCGACGACCGCGCTGTGGATCACGGTCGGCGTGCTCGGCTGCCTGCTGATCGCCGTCGTGGCCGGCAGCTTCCTGCTGCTCGCGATGGGCAGGCTCCATCTCGACCTCGGCTGGGGCCGCAGCGTCCATCAGCTCGGCCCGATCACGATCCGGATCGACGCCCCTCGCGAGCTCGTGTTCGAGATCATCGCGGCCCCCTACCTGGGCCGGACGCCGGGCGAGTCGGGGATCGAGGTACTGGCGAGAGGCGACGACCTCGCCGTCGCCGCCCACCACACCAAGGTCCACTTCTACACCGCGCGGACCGTGGAGGTGCTCGAGTTCGACGCCCCCGCACGGGTCGGCTTTCGGCATCTCACCGGACCGGTCCCGCACGCGGTCGAGCGGTTCGACCTCGAGCAGGCCGATGGGGCCACCGAGCTGCGCTACACCGGGGAGGTGGGGATCGACTTCTTCGTCCTCGGGCGAATCGCCGGCCGCCACTGGGTTCGTCCGCAGTGGGAGCGCACGGTCCGCGAGCACCTCGAGGACCTGAAGGAGCGGGCCGAGCTGCTGGCCGCTCGCCGACGGGGGCGGGAGCGGGGCTAGTGCACACGACCATAAGTTCGGGCGAACTTGCGGACGGGTGCACTGGGTCACGCTCTGAACGGCCTGCGGCTGCCGGCGGAGCAGAACCAAACGCCGGGCGGCGGGGTCCAACTGGACATGAGCTGGACGCTGATCGCCGCGGCGCTCGCCGCCGTGGTCATGGCGGGCTGCGGCGGCGCAGACGACGAGCCACCCGAGGCCGGCCGTGACGCGGTGGCCGAAGCGGAGATTCCGTTCGACACCTCCGACTGGCGCACTGACTTCTCTGAGCACAGCGTGCGCCTCGACGAGTTCCTCGGGGGCGGGCCGCCGAAGGACGGCATCCCCTCGATCGACGAGCCGAAGCTCGTCTCGGTCGCCGACGCGGACGAGTTCCTCGCCCCCCGCGAGCCGGTGGCGGTGGTGGAACTGGACGGAGCCGTGCGTGCCTACCCGATCCAGATCCTCACCTGGCACGAGATCGTCAACCACGAGATCGCGGGCGACCCGGTGGCAGTCACCTACTGCCCGCTGTGCAACTCGACCGTCGCCTTCCGGCGCGAGGTCGAGGGGCAGGCGGTCGAGTTCGGGACCACGGGGATGCTTCGCAACTCCGACCTGGTCATGTACGACCGCCGGACGGAGTCGTGGTGGCAGCAGATCACCGCCGAGGCAGTCGTCGGCGAGCTGACCGGGACGAAGCTCGATGTGCTGCCATCGCAGATCCTCTCCTGGAGGCAGGTCCAGCGCCTGCATCCCGAGGCCGAGGTTCTGTCCCGCGACACCGGCTTCGACCGCGAGTACGGCTCGAACCCGTACCCCGCCTACGACCGCGATCCCGACTCGGCGCCGTTTCTCTTCGAAGGCGAGCCGGACCGCTCGCTGCCGCCGAAGGAGCGCGTTGCCGCGATCCAGGCCGGCGGCCGCTCCGCGGTCGTCTATCCGTTCTCCCGGCTCGCGGACGACACCCCCGTCAACGACGAGCTCGACGGGAGGCCGATCGTCGTTCTCTACGATCCCGATGTTGCCTCCGCGCTCGACAGCCCGCTGGTGTCCGCCGGCGACAACGCCGGCGCCGCGGCCGTGTTCGAGCGCGCCGCGGGCGGACGAACCCTGACCTTCGAGCCTGGCGCCGAGGCCGGCGAGTTCCGCGATCGCGAAACCGGCTCCACCTGGGGCATGACCGGCCGGGCGATCGGCGGACCACTCGCCGGCGCCCGGCTCGAGCAGATCGCTCATGACGACCAGTTCTGGTTCGCGCTCGCGGCGTTCTTCGAGGACGCCGAGATCCGGCGATAGCCGGCCGCGGCGGCGGCTCGGACTCTCGCTTGGCCGAGCCCTGCTCCTGCTGGCCGCGCTCGGAGCGCCGACCCTCATCCTCACGGGAGACGCGCCGCGCAACGATGCTGCCTCCGGTGGGAAGGATGCGGCCTCCGGCGGGGCCACCGAGTCGAGCTTCGAGCGCCCGACGCTGCCCACCCCGGCCGCGCCGCGTTTCGGCTGGCACCGCACCGACTTCTCCCGCCACAGCGTGCCGCTCTCGGAGTTCGTCCCGGGGGGCCCGGGCAAGGACGGGATCCCGGCTCTCAACGATCCGCGCTTCACCCGAGCCCGCGCCGCCGAGCCCTTCCTGGAGGGGCGGGAGCCGGTGGCGGTGGTCGAGCTCGCCGGCGAGGCGCGGGCGTACCCGCTCGCGATCCTGATCTGGCACGAGATCGTCAACGACGAGATCGCCGGGCGGCCGATCGCGGTCACCTACTGCCCGCTGTGCAACTCGACCGTCGCCTTCGACCGTCGCGTCGGCGGCCGGGAGCTGGAGTTCGGCACCACGGGCACGCTGCGAAATGCCGACCTGGTGATGTACGACCGGCAAACCCAGTCCTGGTGGCAGCAGCTCACCGCCGAGGCGGTCGTGGGCGAGCTCACCGGGCGGCGCCTCGAGGTGCTTCCCTCGCAGATCCTCAACTGGAGCACCTTCAAGCGCCTTCACCCCGACGGCGTGGTGCTCTCGGTGAGGACCGGCCACGACCGGCCCTACGGCCGCAACCCCTACGTCGGCTACGACGACCCGCGAAGCCTGCCGCCGGCGCATGGCGAGAGCGTCGACCAGACGCTGCCGCCGAAGTCGCGGGTGGCCGCGATTCGCACCGGATCCCGCTCAGCGGTCGTCTATCCGTTCTCCCGCTTGCGCCGCGAGTCGCCGGTGAACGCGCGGGTCGCGCGACGACCGGTCGTCGTCCTTTTCGACCCCGCGGTTACCTCCCCCTTGGATGAGCTCGCCGTCTGGGAGGGCCGGCGCGTCGGGGCGGCGGCGGTGTTCGAGCGCCGGGTCGGCGGCCGCCCGCTCGCCTTCCGCGCCGCCGGTCGGCCCGGAAGGTTCGCCGACACGGCGACCGGATCGACCTGGGACATGAGCGGCCGCGCGATCGCGGGGCCGCTCGCGGGCGCCGAGCTCGAGCAGGTCCCGCACGACGACCAGTTCTGGTTCGCGCTCGCCGCGTTCTATCCGCGGGTCGAGATCAGGCGGTGACCGATCGGGTCAACCCCCGCGGCTGAACAGCGGGTCGGTGATCGACAGGTCCGCGGCGCCCTGGAGCTGGTTGTAGGCGTAGAAGACGATCAGCGCGGCGCCACCGAGGGCGATGTTCTTCATGAACATGGCCTGCTGGGTCGCCTTCATCTGGGGGTCCTCCTCCTTCCAGTAGGCGTGCATGATCGGGGCGATGCTGATCACGAACGCGGCGAGGATCAGCGCGCCGAGATCGGCCCAGACGCCGAGCATCACCGACAGCGCCCCGGCGATGATCGCAACGCCGCTGAGCGGCACCATCAACTCCGGCGCCGGGGCGTTGTACATGCGGGCGTACTCGACTCCCTGGCGGCTCATGTGGACGGTGAGCCCCGACGCCAGGAAGAGCAGACCGAAGAGAACGCGACCGATCAGAAAGACGATCTCCATGGTGCCTCCGTTTCTCCTTCCCGCCCCGATTCGCCGAGACGGAACCGTTGGCCGGCCCCCCGGGTCATACCACCATGACCGGCGCCCTGCGAGGACCGCTCATCCAGCTCGCCCTCAGCGCCTCGTTCCTCGGCGCGACCCTGATCCCCTTCGCCAAGATCTGCCTCGGCTGCTAGCGGCCACCGGGCCTGTCCGCGAGCCGATGCCCAGCGCGTCCAGCAACTGGTCATAGGGAAGCGCGCCCGGGACCCGCAGCGTCTCGTTGCCGCCGTCAAAGCGGATCAGGGTGGGGATCGCCGAGATGCCGTAGTGCACTCCCAACGCCGGCTCATCGTCGACGTCGACCTTGGCGATGCGGATCTCGGGGTGCTCCCGAGCGATGCGCTCGAGCATGGGCGCCATCACCTGGCACGGTCCGCACCATTCGGCCCAGAAGTCGACCACCACGGGCCCGGGAGTCTCGGCGAGCGCTGCGTCGAGTGTCGCTTCCGTGAGGTGCTCGATCTCCGTCATCTCGCGCTCCTTCGCGTAGTCGTCGTCGGTCCACCCTTCGACCCGAGCCCACCGCCGGAGGATTCCGCGCGCCAAGGATTCCGCGCGCCGGAGAAACCGATCGCCTCCGCGCGGGTCAGACAGTCATGGTGCGTACCTCCTGGCGACGGCTCAACGCGACGCGAGATCACCGCTGGGCGCGGGATCGCTTCTCCGAGTACCTCGACGGGGAGCTATCCCCGCGACAGACGATCCGTCTGGAGGCCCATGCCGCGCTCTGCCCCGACTGTGCCCGCCTGGTCGCGACCCTGCAGGCCCTGCTGATCGCCCTGCCGTTGCTTCGCCTGCCGCCCGCCGCGGCGCTCGCGATCGGCGAGCGGACCACGGAGCTCGTCCGGGCGCAGATGGAGGAGTGGACGTGAGCCGGCGCGACGCGTCCGCGCACGACAGGCAGCGGCTCTCGCCCAATGGGGCCGGCGGTGTAAACCTTGCTCGGATGCGCCCCGCGCCCGCCGAGACCGAGGCCGTCCTGGTCGAACGCGCTCGCGGCGGCGACCGCGTTGCGTTCGAGGAGCTGGTCCGACGCCACGCCGACCGTCTCTACGCGGTCGTCCTGCGGTTCGTCGCCGACGGCGATGAGGCGCAGGAGGTCACCCAGGAGGCCTTCCTGCGCGCGTGGCGCAACATCGGCCAGTTCGAGGGCCGCTCGCGGTTCTTCACCTGGCTCTACCGAATCGGCATCAACGAGGCGAAGCGAAGAGCGGCGCGGCGGCCGCCGGCGACGGTGGTCTCGCTCGACGACGAGCCGATTCCCGAGGCCCCTGACTGGAGCCAGGCGCCGGAGACCCGTCTTGCGCAGACCGACCTCCGGGCGCTGCTGGAGGATGCGATCCGAGCGCTCCCGATCGAGTATCGGGCGCCGATCATCCTCCGCGACGTCGAGGGCCTCTCGACCCTGCAGGCGGCCGAGGTGATGGACCTCGGGGAGGCCGCGTTCAAGAGCCGGCTTCACCGCGCGCGGCTCGCGGTCCGCCGTGCACTCGACGAGTACTTCATGGAGGCAGAGCAATGATCCGAAGGTTCCTCGCCCACCGCCGCTACATGCGCGAGCACCGCTGGACGCATGCGCACCTCTCCGAGTACATGGATCAGGAGCTGGGACCGCAGCAGGCGTCGCGCGTCGAGGAGCACGTCAGCATCTGCCCGCATTGCCAGCGCGTACTGGCGACGTTGCGCCGCACGCTCCAGGGCCTTCGGTCGCTCGGCGCCGAGCCCGAACCCGGCGTCGCCGACGGCGTGATCGAGCGCCTTCGCGAGGAGCCCTGAGCGCCTCTAGACGTCGGCGAAGAAGTTGAGCCCGAAGCGGTCGAGGAACCGCTGCGCCTCGATGTTGAGCTGGAACAGCTCCCCCGTGTAGACGAGCACCCCCATCGCGATCAGGATCACGCCGCCGGTGGCGATGATCGCCGAGTAGTGGCGCTTCACCGCCGCGAACGCGGTCGTCGCACGCGAGAAGCCGAGTGCGGTGAGCAGGAACGGGATCCCGAGCCCGGCCGAGTAGACGGCCAGCAGGAACGCGCCGTGGCCGGCAGAGTCGGAGAGCGCGGCAGCGCTGAGGATCGCCGCCAGCGTCGGCCCGACGCACGGGGTCCACGCGATCGCGAAGGCCGCTCCGGCGACCACGGGCCCGCCCTTCCCCGCTCGCTCCATCAGCGCCTCCACGTGCCATTCGCGGTTCACTCGCGCGACGAACATGCTGGCCACGAACAACGCCCCCATGGCCGCGATCAGCACGCCGGAGATCTTGTTGAGCAGTTCGCGGTTGTCCTGGAGCGTCTGGCCGAGCCCCGTCGCGGTGAGCCCGAGCACGATGAAGATGGCCGAGAAGACGGCGATGAACAGCAGGCTCGGCACGAGCACCTGCCGCCAGCCGGCCCGCTCCAGCTCGCCGACGTCGACGCCGGTGACCGCCGACAGGTAGCCGGGCACCAGCGGCAGCACGCACGGGGACAGGAACGACACCAGGCCCGCGGCGAGCGCGGCGAATACGCCGACTCCCGCCGCCGAGTCAGCAGCCTCCATGCGGCCGCCCCCTCCTAGCCTCGGAGGAGGAAGTTCGAGATGTCAGCCTCGAGCGTCTCGCGGTCGGGGTAGGCGCCGTCGCGCTGGTGGGCGATCTCGCCTCGCTCGTCGATGAACCAGGTCGTCGGCGAAAACCCGCGCCAGCCGAGCGAGGAGACCGCATCGGAGCCCTCGTCGAAGATGTGCGGGTAGGGCGTTGGGAACTCGTCGAGGAACTCCACCGCGGCGCCGCGGTCATCTTGGATGTCGACGCCGATGAATGCGGCCTCGTCCGCGTGCTCCACCGCCGACTCGGCGAAGAACGGGAACTCCGCCCGGCAGGGCGGGCACCAAGATCCCCACTGGTTGACCACCACCGGGTGGCCGCGAAGCTCCGCAAGCTTCGCCTCCAGCGCCTCGGTTGCTCCGTCGATGATCTGATTTGCCTGCGCGCGGTTATCGGCCAGGGGCTTCGGCAGGTCCTTGGGCGAGGAGGCGCTTGACGGCAGCGCTCGCGGCTGAAGCCCGTCCTCACCGCCGTCGCCCTCGCCACCGCAGGCGCCGACCACCAGTGCGGCGAAGAGCGGCAGCGCTAACAGCAGCCGCAGGCTAGGCCTGATGACGCCCATCGCACCCTAGGACCCAGCGACGGTGCTGGCGGTTCAGCTCGATGCCGGATCATCGCGCGTCGATCGCCGTGAGGCGGGCGAAGACGACGTAGCGCTCAGAGGCGCTGTAGAGCGGGTGACAGGCGGTTAGCACCAGTCGGTCGTGGTCGACGTCGCGCACCACGCCGACCCGGCTCGGGTCGACGATCCGTCAGTGCTCGAACTCGTAGGTGAACCGGCCGTACGGCATCTCGACGACGACCTCGCGCGCGCTCGATCTCGTCGATGTGACGGAACGGGGCCCCGTAGGTGGTGCGGTGACCTGCGATCGCGACGGTTCCGCGCTCACCGGGCAGCCCGGTGTCCGGGTAATGGCCCGGCCCTTTGCGCAGGCTCGCGGGGTCGGTGCCCTCGGCGACGACCTTGTCGGTGTCGATGACCGGGATCCGGATGCGAGCGATCGCATGGCCGGTCCCAACGCGGCGCTCGAGCCGGGCGGCGAGAGCCGGCAGGCGGGTTCGATCGAGGCGATCGGTCGACCGCGCGAACTCCGACTCGAGCCGATCGAGCTCCTCCGCCGCCTCCCGCTGAGCAATCGCGGCCCGCAGGGCCGACAGCGGTTCGGCCCACGCAAGCGTCACCCCGACGTCGAGCAGCACCACGACGCCGGCCGTGATCAAGGCCGTGGATGTGATCCGAGCCCAAGTCCGGCGCCCCGGGCCCGGATCCCTTGCGGGCGCCGTCCCCACGACCCTTTCGACCCTCGCCGCTCGCTTAGGATTCGCAGCGGCGAACCGCGCTGCACTGGCGATCCTCGCGATCCTCGCGATCGTCGCGGCCGCGGCCACGTGGCTGATCGTGCGACCCACAACGCGGTCCGTGCCGTCGGTGAATCCTCCGCGGGGGCCACGGCCTCAAAGGGGATGAGATGAAGGCCGTTTGGAATGGCGTGACGCTGGCCGAGAGCGACCAGACGGTCGTCGTCGAAGGCAACCACTACTTTCCTCCCGAGAGCGTCGACCGCCGCTACCTGAAGCCGAGCTGGATGCGCTCGCTCTGCCCCTGGAAGGGCATCGCCAGCTACTACACGGTCGAGGTCAGCGGCGAGCGCAACCGCGACGCGGCGTGGACCTACCGCCACCCCCTACCGTGGATCCGCAAGATCCGCGGCCACGTCGCGTTCTGGGGCGGGGTCGAGGTTCGCCCCTAGGAACCGGCCCAGGGGCGTGCGCGCACCGCCCCCTGCGCTCCGAATCGAGCTCGGGCGCGCCGGGTCACACCTCCAGGGCTCCGGCCGGCAGCGAACGCTCGGCGTCTCCACCGCCCGGTCGGGCACCGAGACCACGAGCCATCAGGAGGCAGATCATGACCAAGGCAGCGATAGTGGTCCTCGCCGACACCGAGGCCGCCGGGGAGCTCGGGCGAGTAGTCAACGCCCTGACCACGGCGAAGGAGTTCAAGGAGTCCGGCGACGAGGTCGCGGTCGTATTCGACGGCGCCGGGACGCGGTGGGTCCCGGCGCTCTCCGACAGCGGCCACAAGTACAGCGACCTGTTCGAAGCGGTGCGCGACCGAGTGGCCGGTGCCTGCGAGTACTGCTCGCAGGCCTACGGCGTCAAGGACGATGTCGAGGAGACCGGCATCGACCTGCTCGGCGACTACGAGCACCATCCGAGCCTGCACTCATATGCCGAGCAGGGCTATCAGGTGATCACGTTCTAACCAGCGCGCCGCTGCCCGCCCTTAGGCGGCTTCTCAGTGACCCGGGCGCGAGCCCGCCAGCGTCGGCGCGGCGCGCTTCTCGAGCTGGGTGGCCAAGTCGCCGAGGGCGTTGACGAACGCCTCCGAGAACGTGGGGAACGGCTGGATCGTGTCGCGCAGCACCTCGAGCGGGACCTCGGCCCGGATCGCGAGCGTGGCCTGCTGCAGCCACTCGCCGGCCTCCGGTCCGACGGCGTAGGCGCCGATCAGCCTCTCGCCATCCGACACCAGGGTGAGGAAGGCGGGGCGCTCGGCGTACTCGCGGGTGTAGGTCGAGGTGCGGGCGACGCCCGAAAGCTCAACGGTGCCGGTGCCCCGTCCTGCTCGCCGACCGCAGCGACCTGCGGGTCGGTGAACACGACCCGCGGCACCGCACTGTAGTCCGCGCGTGCTTCCCAGCCGAGGATGTCGCGGGAGGCGATCCGGGCTTGGTACTTGCCGACGTGGGTGAACGGCGCGATCGCGGTCGCGTCGCCGACCGCCCACACGCCCTCGCCGGCGCGCAGGCGCTCGTCGACGACCACCGCGCCATCGGATGGCTCGATCCCGGCCGCCTCGAGCCCGAGTCCGCGAAGCCGCGCGCGGCGGCCCGTTGCGACCATCAGCCGCTCGCCGACGATCTCGCCGCCCCCGTCGAGGATCAGCGCGTAGGCGCCGCCGCGACGCTCGGCTCGCGAGGCGAGGGCCCCGAGCCGCAGCTCGATCCCGTCGGCGCGCAGCGCCCCCTCCAGCGCCTCCCCGACGGCGGGCGCCTCGCCGGGAAGGAGCCGGGGCTCCACCTCGACGATCGTCACCTCGACCCCCATGCGGGCGAGGGCCTGCGCGCTCTCGACCCCGACGGGCCCGCCGCCGATCACCAGGAGTGACTCGGGCAGCTCCTTGACTCCTGTCGCCTCCCGGTTGGTCCACACGCCCTCGAGCTCCGCCAGCCCGTCGATCGGAGGGAAGATCGGCTCGGAGCCGGTGGCGATCACGATGCGCTCGGTCGCGTACTCGCGATCGCCGACGGCCACGCGGCCCGGGCCGATAATTCGTCCGTCCCCTCGCAGCAGCTCGATGCCCTTGTCGTCCAGCCACGAGACCTGTCCGGCGTCGTCCCAGTCGGCGACCATGAAGTCCCGCCAGGCGAGCGCCTCGGCGACGTCGAGGTCGCCCTCGAGAGCCTCGCGAGCGCCGGGAGCCTGCCGGGTGGCGGAGATCGCCTCCCCGGGACGGAGCAGGGTTTTCGACGGGATGCAGGCCCAGTACGAGCACTCGCCGGCGACCAGCTCGCGCTCGACGATTGCGACTCTGAGGCCGCCGTCGGCGAGCTCCCCGGCGCATACCTCGCCGGCCGGGCCGGCTCCGATCACGATCGCGTCATATCCCTCATCGCTCATTTCGTCCTCACCTTCGTCGGCTTGCTCTCGTCCTTGCTTGGACCGAACCCACCGGTGGCAGATTCAGATGGCGCGCGACTCGACGCCGTCAGGCTGAGAACGTCGCCGGGGCGGTCACCGGCACCGGGCAGTTCACGGTGAACACCTCGCCCTTGGTGTCGGGGGTGCCCGGGTACTCGCGAAGCTGACCCGCGTCGCGGGCCGCATGGACCTGGCGCTCGGTCCGGAGCACCCGCGGATCCGCGCCGGGGCGCCATTCGTAGGCGAAGTGGTCCCAGTACGGGCTCCAGATCGGGTCGCCGGGGTCCGAGTCGAACACCGACGGCTGGCGCTCCATCGGCCCGGGGCCGGGGAGCCCGTTCATGAACACGTTCGTCCTGCCCGTCGCGCCCGCCCGCCGCGGGTCTTCGTGCAGGGCCGGGGCGAACACGGTGCTCGTCATCTCGGCGGCCGGCGCGATCGAGTGGTCGCAGACGATGTAGCGGGCGTTCGGGAAGCACTCGTGGAGCTTGAACTTGCACTCCCGGCCGCGGACGTCCGGCTCCTCGACCAGCTGGCCGTCGCCGAGGTACGCGGTGAGCGCCCGATCCACGCCGAGCCGTCCCCCAGCCCACTTCACCACCGGGCCGTTGACGACGATCTGGGTCGGCTCGATCACCAAAGCGCCGCTCCGCTTCGCGCGGTCGGCGTCGCCGATCGACCGCAGGCGCCGGGGCTCTGACCTCCAGCGGGCAAGGTGAACCTGCCAGGCGGGCGTATAGCCCTCGCTCCCCGGGTCCGCCGAGAGCAGCGCGGCCTGGCCCGCGACCCCGTCCTCGAACAGGTAGAGATCGCCGCTCAGCGCGGAGCCGGCCAGGGAGGCCAGCTTCGGGGCGAAGACCAGCCCTTCGCGGCTCGCAAAGGCCTCAGGGCTTTCGAGCCCGCTCGCCCGCCAGCAGCCCCAGGTTCGAGACCACGAACGGAACGCAGAAGTTGAGGCCGACCTTGACCCAGGTCAGGCCGGTGGCGTCGCCGCCGATCACGACGTCGGCCTGGTTGATCAGGGTCAGGATCACCCCGACGACGAGCGCGATGCGAATCGTCCCGCGGAGATGCTCGGGGCGCGCGCAGATCCGGATCGCCTCGCGGGCCTGCTCGATCACACCGTGTATCTGACCACGCCGTGGCCGCTCGGGTTCGCGCTCTGGTCACCTCGCGACGACCGTCAGCGGCGGCGCAGCAGGTGGAGAGGGCCGGCGAGTCGCCGGCCCTCTCGTCGGTCGATCCGTCTCTGGTCAGCCGGTCCGCTCGACGCGAACCTCCGCGACCGGATCGGTCCAGCCGTGGATCGCCGGCTCGAGGTCGGAGCCGCCCTGGATCCCGGCGTGGTGCGCGATCACGCCGCCCTCGGCAAGGGCGGGATCGCTCGTCCCGGTGCCGGGCTCACCGGAGCTGTCGCCGATCAGGCCCTGGCAGGGCGGGACGATGTCGGCGTAGTCCTCGGTGTTGATCTCGGTGTGGGCGTCGTAGCCGTCCGTGACCACCGTCTTCGACTTGCCCACCGGGCTTGGCAGCTTCAGGCCGTCGAGGCCGGTGAAGCCGTCGTTGGTGCAGATCAGCATCGAGACGAACGAGAGCCGCTTCGCCCTCGGGCTCGCCGCCAGCTCCAGCGTCACCTGCTGATCGAACATGGCGTCGCCGGGGACGCCCGGCGGCACGAGCGGGCCCGACGCCGACTCGGTGAAGTCGAAGAACTCACCGAAGGGGTCGGCCTCGAGCTGGGCGAGCAGCGGCGCGCTGTTGCCGTTCTCGGCGATCTCGCGCACGCCGACGCTCGCCGGCGCCCCCACCTCGAACACCGCGTGCTTTCCGTGATGCGTCGCGGCGACCGGCGGCGTCAGCGGCTGGCCCGAGGTCAGGTTCGTGATCGTGACGTCGTAGTCGCGGCCGAGCGCGGCCGGCGCCAGCGCGAGGCCGGCCAGCCCGACGGCCATCGCCGCGACCAGCAGCCTGCGTGTGGTCCTCACCATCTGCTTCCTCCTTTTCGAGAGCCTGCGCTCGCGACGCTAGGGCCGGCTGCTTACGAACTCCTTGCACTGACCGACCGGCGCCAGGTGGCGCCGGTCCACCAACCATCCGCCTGCCGGCCTGGGATACTGTCGTCCGACCAGACGACCGGGGAACGGGAGGATTGGGATGAACGGACGTAGCTGGGTGCCGCCGCTCACGGGACTTGCGTTCCTCGTCTTGGTGATCGTGGGGTTCGCGATCGGCGGCGAGCCGCCGGACGTCGACGACAACTCCGCCGAGGAGATCGTCGAGTGGTACGTCGACAACGACGGATCGATCATGTTCGGCGCGGCGCTGCAGACGCTTGCCGCCACCCTCCTGATCTTCTTCGGCGCCTACCTCTGGCGGCTGCTGCGCGAGGCCGACCAGCGCGGCGGCGCCGCCGCCCTGGCGACCTTCGCCGGCATGGTCGTGCTCGGGGTCGGGATCGCGATCGACGGGACAATCAACTTCGCCGCCGCCGACAACGCCGAGGACATCGACCCCACCGCCGTCCAGGCGCTGGCCACGCTGTGGCAGGGCGACTTCCTGCCCCTGGCGCTGGGCACCCAGGTGTTCCTGCTCGGGCTCGGGGTCTCGGTGATCCGCTGGGGGGCGCTGCCGACCTGGATCGGCTGGATCGCCGTGGTGCTCGGGGTGATCGCGGTGACGCCGATCGGCTGGGTCAGCTTCCTCGCCGGCGGCATCCTGATCGGGGTCATCAGCGTGATGCTGGCGCTGCGCGAGCGGTCGGCGAGCGGAGGCCCGCCCCCGGCGCCCACGAGCCCGCCGGGCGCCCCGCCCCAGGGCACGTAGCGAACGGGGTCCGCACCGCGCGCTCCCCCGCTTCGCACGCTTGAAGGCAGCGGGCCCGCGTGGTTACTCGGGAGCGGCGGCGAGGACCGTCTCGAGCAGGCCCGGAAACCGGGCCTCGAGGTCGTCGCGGCGCAGCGTGTTGAGGCGCGCGGTGCCCTCCTGGCGCTGCTGGATCACGCCGGCCTCGCGCAGGACCCTGAAGTGATGGGTGCAGGTCGACTTCGTCACCGGGACGTCGAAGCTGCCGCAGGTCGGCGCCCCCTCTGAGTCGGCGAGCGCGGCAACCATCCTCAGCCGCACCGGGTCGCTGAGCGCGTGCAGGACAGCGGCGAGCTCGATCTCGTCGCGACCCGGATGGGCGATCTTCTCGGCGGTTTCGGTGGTGGGCATCGTGGGCGTGCTGAGCATAATTCTGCCGACCTTTGTACGACGAACGTCGTACTTTGCTACGGTACGACACCCATCGTACAACAGAGCTTTTCGAATCGAGGAGGCAGGATGAAGGACGCACGAACGAACGGCATGGCCCACCGGCCCGCGGCGCGGCGGGCCCAGCGGCGCGCCGAGGGCCTGGTCGCCGAGTACATCCACGAGCTCTCGGACCGCCACGCCGGCGCGCGCTCCCGGGCAGGCTCGCTTGCCCGTCGCACCGCGATCGCTAACGCGAGCCCACGCCGGTGAGCGACGCGGTCACCGCGATCGGTCAGGCGCCGGGGACGCAGGCCGGCGAGCGCTCGCGCTGGATCGCGCTCTACGTCCTCTGCGTCGGGATGCTGATGATCATCCTCGACTCGACGATCGTCAACGTCGCGCTGCCGTCGATCAAGAGCGACCTCGGCTTCAGCCAGTCGAGCCTCGCCTGGGTCGTCAACGCCTACCTGATCCCGTTCGGAGGCCTGCTGCTGCTGGCCGGGCGGCTCGGCGACCTGATCAGCCGCCGGGGCGTTTTCCTGGTCGGGCTCGGCGTCTTCACCGGCGCCTCGCTGGTCTGCGGCATCGCCCAGAGCCAGGAGGTGCTGATCGGCGCGCGTTTCATCCAGGGCGCCGGCGGCGCGCTCACCTCCGCGGTGATCCTGGGGATGATCGTGACCATGTTCCCGGAGCCCCGGGAGCGGCTCAAGGCAATCGGCGTCTACAGCTTCGTCGCCTCCGCGGGCGCCTCGATCGGGCTGCTCGCAGGCGGCGTGCTCACCGAGGCGATCAACTGGCACTGGATCTTCTTCGTCAACCTGCCGATCGGCGCCGCCACGGCGCTGCTCGCGCTGCGGCTGATCGAGCGCGACAAGGGGATCGGGTTCGGGCACGGAGCGGATGTGCTCGGCGCGGTGCTCGTCACCAGCTCGCTGATGCTGCTCGTCTACACGATCGTCGAGGCGGCGGATTACGGCTGGGGGTCGGCGCACACGCTCGGCCTCGGCGCCGGCGCATTCGCGCTCGGAGCGGCGTTCCTCATTCGCGAGACGCGAACGCCGAATCCGCTGATCCCGCTTCGCGTCTTCCGCTCGCCGAACGTCTCGGGCGCGAACCTGATCCAGATGCTGATGGTCGCGGGGCTGTTCGGGATGTTCTTCCTTGGCAGCCTCTACCTCGAGCGCGTGCTCGGCTACTCCGCGCTCGAGATCGGGCTGGCGTTCCTGCCCGTGGCGCTGCTGATCGGGATCCTCTCGCTCGGGTTCTCGGCCCGCCTCAACGAGCGGTTCGGGGCGCGGGCGACGCTGGTTCCGGGGCTGGTCCTGGTGGTGATCGGGCTGCTCTATTTCGCGCGCATTCCGGTGGATGCCGACTACGTGGTCGACATCCTGCCGGGGATGGTCGGGTTCGGACTCGGCGCGGGGCTTGCGTTCCCGTCGCTGATGACCCTGGCGATGTCCGACGCGACCGAGACCGACTCCGGTCTCGCCTCCGGCCTCGTGAACACCACCCTCCAGATGGGCGGAGCCCTCGGGCTCGCCGTGCTCGCCACGCTCTCGACCACCCGCACCGACACCCTGCTTGCGAGCGGCGAGTCGGCCGCCTCCGCGCTCACCGACGGCTACAAGCTCGCGTTCGCGATCGGGGCGGGCCTGGTCATCGCCGCGATCGCAATCGCAATCGCGGTCCTGCGCCCGCCGGTGGCGCCGCAGGAGGCGGAGGTCGAGGCCGACGTGGGCGGCCAGCAGCCGGCCTACTCCGAGGCGGCGTAGGCATGCTCGGATCGTCGCCTCGGGATAACCGAACGCCCGCACGCCGGCTAGCCGCATTTGCGCCCGCGGGTCCCGATGGGACGCTTATGAGGTGTTCGGCGGGCGGATGATCAGCGAGGTGCCAATCACCGCGGCCGAGGCGCGCGAGCACGTCGACGAGCTCGAGGCCGAGCGGGCGCTCGCCGCGGCCACCGGGATCGCCGACATCGACAGCTACATGCGCGACCTCGCCGACGAGCTCGAGCTCTGGTGCCACATCTACGTCACGTCGGCGGTCACCGAGATCGCCACCCTGCGCGCGGAGCTGTTCGGCCCCCTGGCCGGCTGAACCCCCGCCCGGTTCGGCGCGCCCCGAACGGCGCAGCTACCCGACGTTCACCTTGGTCACCGAGAAGGCGGCGCCCTGGGGGTCGGCGAGGACGGCCTGCCTCATCCTCGCGGCCGGGATGTCGTAAGGGGGAGCCACCACCGCGCCGCCGAGCCGGCCGGCCGCGTCGGCGGCCGCGCCGACGTCGTCGACCCAGAAATCGACGCTCCAGTGTGGCGGGGCATCGGCGGGGTGCTCGTCGCCCAGCGGCAGCATCGTGGCGATCACGTCGCGAGGCACCGGCTGCTCGGGTTCCCCGCCCTCGTAGCCCGGCAGGCGAAACAGCGTGACCTCGGCGTCGCCCAGCTCGAACGTGTCGCCGCCCCAGCCGAAGAGGGCACCGTAGAACTCCATGGCCCCGTCGGGGTCGCGGGTGTTGAGTGCGCTCATGCTCCACGCGCCGGGCTCGTTGACGAGCTGGGCGCCCCGGTGGGCGCCGGGCTGCCAGACGCCGAGCGCCGCGCCGGCCGGGTCGGCGATCATCGCCATCCGCCCGCTGTCGAGGCTGTCGAAGGGCTCCACCACGACGCTGCCGCCCGCCTCGACCGCCTTCGCGGCAGTCTCGTCGGCACTCTCGACCCAGACGTGGGTGGCCCACATCGCCGCCGCCGGGACGCCGTCCGGTCGAGAGCCGATCGCGGCCACGTCGCGGTCGCGAAGCCGGCAGATGAAGTGCTCGCCCGGTGAGCCGGCCGGCATCGTGTCCTCGGCCTCCCACCCGAAGAGCTGCGCGTAGAAGCTCGCGGCCGCCTGGGCATCCGCCCGCCAGGTGTCGATCCAGCAGGGAACGCCCGGGGCGTACCCGTCGCGCTCGCTCACGCCAGCCTCAGCCCCGGGTCCGGTACAGGCGCACGGTGAGCGGCGCGAACACGGCGGTGATCCCCGCCGCCACCGCGAGCACGATCGCGATGTCGCTCGCCTCGGCGTTCCCCTCCATCAGCCCCCGCGACGCGTCGGCCAGGATCGAGATCGGATTCACGTTGACGAACGCCTCCAGTCCCGCCGGCAGCGTGTCCTCCTCGACGAAGACGTTGCTGAGGAAGGTGAGCGGGAAGATGCTCATGAAGCCCGCGTTCATGACCGCGTTCGGCGAGCGCATCAGCAGGCCCATCGTGGTGAAGACCCAGGACAGGCCGAAGGAGAACACGACCACCAGCGCCAGCGCCGCGAGCACGCCGCCGACCCCGGCATCCGGACGGTATCCGAGCGCCACACCGAGGACCACGATCACGGTCCCGGCGAGCACGTAGCGGACGCTGTCGCCGAGCAACGCCCCGACGAGCGGCGCCGGGCGCCAGATCGGCAGCGAGCGGAAGCGGTCGACCACGCCCCTGGTCAGGTCGGTGTTGAGCGCAACCCCGGAGTAGACGGTGGTGAACAGCACCGACATCACCAGGATCCCGGGAAGGATGTAGTTCAGGTACTCGCCGGTCGAGCCCGCGATCGCGCCGCCGAACAGGTAGGTGAACATGAGCACGAACATCACCGGGGTGATCGTCACGTCGAGCAGCTGCTCGGGGACGTGCTTGACCTTGAGCATCCCCCGCCAGCCGAAGGTGAGCGCCTCCGAGATCGGGCCCGGGCGCGGTGGCCGGGGGGTCGAGGCAAGGGCCTGGCGAAGGGCCGCCTCCTCGGCGAGCGGCGTGGGACGGGCTTCTGTGGTGGGCGCGTCGCTCATGCTGCCTGCTCCTCCTCGATCGCGGCGGCTTCCGCCTCCGGTGTCTGGTCCTCGGCCGCGTGCCCCGTCAACGCCAGGAACACCTCGTCGAGGCTGGGCTGGCCGAGCGAGAAGTCGGCGACGTTGATCCCGGCTCGGGTGAGCTCGCCGATCGCCTCGGCGGCCTTGTCGGTGCTCGCGCAGGGGGAGGAGAGCGCGGCCGGGTCCGCCTCGAGATGGACGGTGGTGAGCTCGCGGGCCATGATCTGCTCGGCGTCTGGGCGCTGCTCGGGATCCATCAGGCGGACCCGCAGCGCGCCGGAGCCGACCGAGGCCTTGAGCTGGGCCGGCGTGCCCTCGGCGATCACCTTGCCGTGGTCGATCACGGCGATCCCGTCGGCGAGCTGATCGGCCTCGTCGAGGTACTGGGTGCAGAGCAGGATCGTCGTTCCCTCGGCGACCATCGCGCGGATGATGGCCCAGACCTGGTTGCGCGAGCGCGGGTCGAGCCCGGTCGTCGGCTCGTCGAGGAACATCAACTCGGGAGTGACGACGATGCTCGCCGCGATGTCGAGCCGGCGCCGCATGCCGCCCGAGTAGTTCTTGACCAGGCGGCCCGCGGCATCGGCGATCCCGAAGGCCTCCAGCAGCTCGTCCGCCCTCGCCTTTGCCGTGGCGCGACCGAGGCCCAACAGCCTGCCGAGCAAGATCAGGTTCTCGCGTCCGGTGAGGTCCTCGTCGACCGACGCGAGCTGGCCGGTGAGGGTGACGCGGCTGCGCACCTCGTGGCCCTCGTCGACGATGTCGTGGCCGAGCACCCGGGCCGAGCCCGAGTCGGGGCGAAGCAGCGTCGCGAGCATGCGGATCGTCGTCGTCTTTCCGGCGCCGTTGGGTCCGAGCACGCCGTACACCGAGCCGCGACGCACCGCGAGGTCGACGCCGTCGACCGCCTGGACGTCGCCGAAGCTCTTGGCGAGGCCGCTGGCCTCGACCGCGAGTGTGGAATCTGCGCTCATGCTCTCCTTCCTCGTTCCCTCACATAGACCGCCGGGGGCGGCGAAACTCATCGGTGGGGGATGACGGACCCGCGCCGCTCACCGTAGCGCGCGACGAGCCGGGCGTTGGTGCGGTTTTCCCTACGTTTCCTCCGGTGCGGGGCTCGGGACGGCGCGAGATCGCGACCAGCACCGCGGGCTCGCGGCCGCGGTTGTGGAGCGCGCGCAGCGACAGCCCGCTGAACCACAGGATCGCGCCGGACTCGAAGCGCCGGCGCCTGCCGCCACGCGATTCCAGCTCGATCTCGCCGCGCTCGACCACCACCAGCGCGTCGCGCCAGTCTTCCTCGTCGTAGGCGCGCCCATCGCCCGGCGCGAGCGCGATCTCGCGCACCTCGAACCTCGAGTGCTCGGTCAATGCATGGGCGGCAGCTCGAAGGCCGGGAACAGCTCGCTCGGGAAGGTGACGATCTCCGCCACCCTTCCCTCCGCCACCCGCAGCACGTCGAGCGCCAGGGGCCGGTACTCGCGCTCACCGGGGCGGCGGCGGTAGCAGGCGACCGCCGGCTGGCCGTTGGCGCGGGTGACCTCGCAGCGAAAGTCGCGCCACTCCGGGGTGCCGAAGCCACCCTCCTTCCAGGCGGCCACGATCGACTCCCGTCCCAGCCAGAGCCCGGGCTCCGGCGGCATCCAGAAGCGAGCGTCCTCGCGCATCAGCTCGAGCAGGGCGTCGGCGTCGGCGCGCTCGGTGGCCTCGACGTACCGCTGCACCAGCTTTTGCTCCTCGGCGCTCGGATCCGTGCCCGCGGCCCACTCGAGCCGGCGCTCGGGCAGGTGCTTGCGCAGCGTCGCCCGCGCGCGCTGCAGGGCGCTGTTCACGGAGGCGACGCTCGCCTCGAGCAGTGCGGCGGTCTCCTTCGCCGACCACCCGAGCGCGTCGCGGACGATCAGCACCGCCCGCTGGCGCGGCGGCAGGTGCTGGATCGCGACCAGGAACGCGAGCTCGATCGTCTCCTTGGCGACGATCGCGGCCTCGGGCTGCTCGTCGGAGGGAGCGATCCCCTCCAGCAGCCGGTCCGGGTACGGCTGCAGCCACGGGACCTCGGACGTGGACGGGGCCTCGAGGCCGGGGTCCGTGCCCATCGCCTCCGGCGCCGGCAGGCGGCGGTTGGACCGCGCGAGCGCGTCGAGGCAGGCGTTGGTCGCGATCCGGTACAGCCAGGTGCGAAACGACGAGCGGCCCTCGAAGCTCGCCCGCTTGCGCCAGGCGCGCAGAAACGTCTCCTGGACCAGGTCCTCGGAGTCCTCGAGCGAGCCGAGCATCCGGTAGCAGTGAATCTGGAGCTCGCGGCGGTAGCGCTCGACCAGCGAGGTGAACGCGGACTCGTCCCCCGCCTTGGCGGCGACGACCTCTCGCCGCTCGTCCCGGGCCTCCGTCGCATGGGCTGTGCTCATCTCGGTCCTCCGTCTTCCTGCGCATGGCGGTTGGGTCTCAACTGCTGAGACGAGCGCCGGGCCGAAAAATCATCGGACCGTGTATCAGGCGACGATCCGGTCGTAGTTGAGCCGCATCAACGCGATCACCTCGCGGACGTCCTCCTCGTCGGCGATCCGTCGCGCGGCCATCTTCGTCGAGTGGCGGTTGACCGGGTGCGGGCCCACGCGCCCCTGCTCCCGCAGCTCGGCGCCGACGTCCCTCGGAAATCCGAAATGGGCGGCGTGGTCGCCGTGCAGGTGGCCGATCTCGCGGCCCCCGACCCGGAAGCCGAACTCGCCCCGCTCGCCCAGGCCGGCCTCGACCCCGGGCCAGGAGGTGACCTCGTCGGTGATCCGCTGGCTCGCGGTGCGTCGGTCCGTCGTCTTGGCTGCTGTGGGCGACTCCGCCATGGTGCCTCCTCGGGCTTGGAGTTCAGGGACTTCAACCAGACTACAAGTTCAAGTGAGCTTGAAGTCAAGCCCGATCTCTGATTCCCTTCCTGCGTGTCCGAGCTGCTGACCATCGGCGAGGTGGCGCGGCGCAGCGGCGTCGCCGCCTCCGCCCTGCGCTTCTACGAGCAACGCGACCTGATCAGCTCGGAGCGCGCGGGCTCGGGCCACCGCCGCTACCCGCGGGCGGTGCTGCGCCGGATCGCGTTCATCGTCTTCGCCCAGCGCATCGGGCTCTCGCTCGACGAGATCCACACCGAGCTCGCGAAGCTGCCGCCGAACCGCGCCCCCACCCGCCGCGACTGGTCACGACTGTCGAGCGGCTGGACCTCGCGGATCGACGAGCGGATCGCCGAGCTCGAGCGGCTGAAGCACGGGCTCACCGAGTGCATCGGCTGCGGCTGCCTCTCGCTCGACCGCTGCCAGCTCGCCAACCCCGGCGACCGAGCCGCCCGGCGAGGTCCCGGCCCCCGCTACTGGATCGGAGACCGCCGGCCCGCGTAAGATCCCGCCTCGGGTGGGACCACTCGCATTCCGAACCGTCGGGGCGCTGGGCGCCGTGCTCGCCTGTCTGGTCGCAGCGCCGGCGGCGTTCGGGCAGGAACCGCTGCTTCCCGATATGAAGACCCAGGCGCTGCCCGTCGACTCGCAGGGGATCGACATCACGGGCGACGAGCTTCGCTTCGCCAACAGCTGGGAGAACCATGGCAGGGGGCCCTACGAGATCGCCCCGGTGGAGGGGTTCGAGTTCGAGGACTGCGATGGCGACGGGGAGGACGACGATGTCCCGATCACGCAGCGGATCTATCTGGACATGAACTCGAGCACGGTCTTCGAGCGACCCGAAGACACCGACACGGAGGACTTCGGCAGTGCCTGCATGATCTACCACGACATCCACGACCACTACCACGTCAACGATGTCGGCCTCTACACGTTGCTGGCCGAGCCCACGGGCGCCCAGATCGGCGACTCCATCAAGACGACGTTCTGCATGGGCGACGGGGCCGCGTTCGATTCCACTCTTCCGGGGGCGCCGCCCGGCGCGTACTACGACTTCAATAGCTGCAAGGACGCGACGTATCAGGGAATCTCGGTCGGCTGGTTCGACACGTACACCAAGACCACGCAAGGCCAGTCGATCGACATAGCGGGGATCGGGGCGGGCAACTACTGCCTGCGCTCTGAGTTCGATCCCTTCAACCAGTTCGCGGAGCTCAACGACGACAACAACCTCGTCGAGCAGCGCTACCTCATCGACCCGGACCAAGGCGAGTTGACGCCCCTCGCCGGAGCCTGCAACGTGCCCAACGCCATCGGCACGCCGGACATCGACCCGCCGAACACGAAGATCAAGCGGGGGCCGAAGGGCAAGACCCGCAAGCGCAGGCCGAAGTTCCGGTTCCGTGCCGACGAGCCGGCGACCTTCACGTGCAAGCTCGACCGCAAGCGCTGGCGCCCGTGCGAGTCGCCACGCAAGTTCCGCCGCCGCTCACTCGGCCGCCACAAGTTCAAGGTCCGCGCTACCGACCTCGCCGGCAACGTCGAGCGCAAGCCGGCCAAGCGGCGCTTCCGCATCGTCCGGTAGCCGTCCGGGCGTTCGCGCCAGCTACGGTGGCGGGCATCAGCAGACCGCCAACTGGAGGTGCCCATGCATGCTCGACTGACCCGCTATGAGGGCGCGTCGCCCGACGACGTCGAGGCGACCCTCGAGACGAAGAGGAGGGTGCTTCCCTCCGAGCCCGGTCAGACCGAGGGGATGAAGGGCGCCGTCTTCCTCGTCAACCGCGACGACGGCACCGTGCTGGTGCTCTCGCTGTGGGAGGACGAGGACGCCCTCGAGGCAAGCGAGCCGGAGGCGGCGCGGCTGCGCGACGAGGTCACCGGCGAGGGCGAGACCGCTACCGCCGAGAGCTACGAGGTCGCCCTGTTCGCGGTCGAGCAGGCCCGCGGCTGAGAGCCCGTCGCCGTTTCGGCTCAGGTCGCCGTTTCCCGACGCAGCCGGGTCGCCGCGTCGATCGTCACCGCCGCGAGCAGCACGCCGCCGGTGATGATGAACTTGATGTCGGACTCGAGCCCCAGCAGGTCCATCCCGTTGGAGATCGAGCCGATCACGATCGCGCCCAGCAGCGCCGACCAGACGAAGCCGCGGCCGCCGAAGAGGCTGGTCCCGGCGATCACCGGGCCGGCGATCGCGAACAGCAGCACCTCGCCGCTGCCCGACTGCTGGTTGACCGCCAGCAACCTCGAGGCGGCGAGGATGCCGCCGAAAGCGGCCATCGTCGAGGCGAGCGTGAACACCGCGATCCGCACGCGCTGGACTCGGATCCCCGCCCGTCGCGCCGCCTCGGCGTTGCCGCCGACGGCGAAGATGTGGCGCCCGAAGCGAGTTCGCTCGGTGATGAAGGCGAAGATCGCGGTCAGCGCGACGACGATCACCACGGCAAGCGGCACGCCGCGGTCCTCGTTGAGGATCGCGACCGCCGCGAAGGTTCCGGCCGTGATCAGCGCGGGCGCGATCATCGCCTGGACCAGCGGCGAGACGTCGAGGCCGGTGCGCCGGCGCCGGGACCGCGACCAGAGCACGCTGGCCGCATAGGCGCCGACGACCGCCACCGCGACCGCCCAGCCGACCGCGGGATCGAGGAACGTGCCGGTGAGGTCGGTGATCGTGCTCGGTGGCAGCGGCACCGTCCCCGTATCGCCCAGCACCAGGAGCAGTGCGCCCTGCCAGCCGATCAGGCCGGCGAGCGTGACGACGAAAGACGGGATCCCGAACACCGTGGTGAAGAACCCGTTGAAGAGGCCGATCAGCGCCCCGACCGCGAGCCCGGCGAGGATCGCGAGCTCGGGGCTGAGGCCCTCCTTGACCGTCAGCACCGCCATCACTCCGGCGGCAAAGCCGCTGACCGCGCCGACCGAGAGGTCGATCTCGCCGAGCAGCAGCACCAGGACGACGCCGATCGAGATCGTCGCCACGGCGGCGATCTGAAGGGTCAGGTTGGTGAGGTTGACCGCGCTCAGGAAGCGGTCGTTGGCGATCTGGAAGATCGTCCAGATGACCGCGATCGCGACGAGCACGCGCACCGAGCCGAGCTCGCCACGGGCCAGCCGGCGCAGCAGCTCACCGACGGAGAACTCTGGCTGCTCGGGCTCGAAGCCCGCGGGCCGCTGCGCGGCTGTGCTCACAGCAGCGGCCTCAACAGCGGCCGGGCTCGGCTTCGTCCTGACGGACTCCGCCTCACAGCGGCGTCTCCTCGGTCGGGCGGTCTTCGCGGCCGAACTCGGCCCCGGTGATCGCCGCGACGACCTCCTGCTCGCTCGCCTTCCTGATGTCGAAGGTGGCGGCCATCCGGCCAAGTCGCAGCACCGCGACGCGGTCGGCCACCTGGAACACGTCGGCAAGGTTGTGACTGATCACCACGACCCCGAGCCCGCGGTCGCGAAGGCGGTCGATCAGCTCGACGATCTGGCGTGTCTGCACGATCCCGAGCGCCGCGGTCGGCTCGTCCAGCAGCATCACCTTGGGCTCGCCCAGCAGCGATCGGGCGATCGCGACCGCCTGGCGCTGGCCGCCGGAGAGGCTCGCGACCTCGGTGCGGACGCTGCGCAGCGTCGTCACCCCGAGCGACCCGAGCAGCTCCGTCGACTTGTGCTCCATCGCGGTCTCGTCGAGGACGCCGATGCCCCCCGTGCCGTTGGCGACCTCCTGGCCGAGGAACAGGTTGGCGACGACGTCGAGGTTCTCGCACAGGGCGAGGTCCTGGTAGACGGTCGCGATCCCGAGCGCGGTTGCGGCCTGAGGGCTCGTCAGGCTGACCTCACGGCCCTCGAAGCGAGCTTCACCTGAGTCGGGGGGCTGGACGCCGGCGATCGCCTTGATCAGGGTCGACTTGCCGGCGCCGTTGTCGCCGACGAGGCCGACCACCTCGCCGGCGCGAAGCTCGAAGTCGACTTCCTTCAGGGCCTCGACGGGGCCGAAGCTCTTGCTGAACCCCTTCAGCGCGAGGAGAGGCTGAGCCGAGGTGGAGCGTTCGCGCTCCGTCTCGCCGCTCTGCGTACCGCTCATTGCCTCTCCTCGCGCTGGTGCCGGGGCTACGGACCTCCTACTGGATTCCCGCGTCCCTGCACGCCTGCTGGAACTGCTGGGTGCAGATCTCGTCGACGCTCCAGAAATCGTCGGCGATGATCGTGTCCTCGACATTCTCCCGGGTCACCGGGACGGTGTCGAGGAAGACGGTCGGGACCTGCTCGGTCCCGTTGTCCTCCTCGCCGTTGATCAGGCCCTCCGGCGGCTCCTCGCCGTTGGCGATCGCCACCGCGAGCTCGGCCGCCGACTCGGCGAGCGGCTTGATCGGCTTGTAGACCGTGACGAACTGCTCGCCGTCGAGCACCCGCTGGATCGCCGCCAGCTCGGCGTCCTGGCCGGTGACCGGCTTCTGTGCCGGGTCGATCCCGGCCGCCTTCAGCGCAGCGATCGCGCCGCCGGCGGTGCCGTCGTTGGCCGCGTAGACGGCCTCGAAGCCGTCCTCGCCGAGCGCCGTGATCGCCTGGTCCATCTCGCGCTGGGCGTTCTCCGGCAGCCAGTCGGGGGTGTCGAATTCCCTCGCGATCTCGACGCCCTCGCTGTCGAACACGCTCGTCGCGCCCTCGTTGAAGAGCGTGGCGTTGTTGTCCTGCGGGTCGCCGTTGATCATCACGATCGGCCCCTCGGGCGAGTCCTCGTCCGCCAGCTTCTCGGACAGCGCCTCGGCCTGCTGCTCGCCGACCACCACGCTGTCGAACGAGACGTAGTAGTCGAGGTCGGCGTCGAGGATCAGCCGGTCATAGCTGATCACCGGGATCCCGGCCTGCTTCGCGCGGTTGGCGAGCCCGGCGGCCGACGCCGAGTCCACCGGGTCGAGGACGAGCACGTCGACCTCCTCGGTGATCGCGGCCTCGACCTGCTGCTGCTGGGTTGGGATGTCCTGGTCCGCGTTCGAGTACAGGATCTCGCAGTCGGGGCAGAGCTCATCGACCTTGCCCTCGAACAGCGGCCGATCCTGCGCCTCGTAGCGGGTCGTCTGCGTCTCCGGCAGCAGGAAGCCGATCTTTCCACCGCCGGCCGCTTCGCCGCCGTCGCCCTCGTCGTCATCGTCGTCGCCGCACGCCCCGATGGTGAGCGCGGCGACGAGCCCGGCGACCATGAGCGCGACAAGCCGGATTCGACTCATCTCCTTCATCACCGCGTACCTCCTCGTCTGTCGGTTACCCCTTGCATCTGGTTGTCCTTCCTCTCTCGCGCCTTCTCGCGCTGGTTGTCGTACGTCATCCGTTGTCTATGCCGCCTCGAGAAGCTCTGTTCCGGAGAAGCGATCCGACTCGTGCAGGACCAGCGCCAGCGCCCCGAGCATCTCGGCGCGCTCTCCGAGCACGCCCGGGACGATCTCCAGGCCTCCGGCCACGCTCGGGATCGCGTTGCGGCGCACCATCTCCCGCAGCGGGTCGAGCAGCGCGTCGCCGACCGCTCCCAGGTCGCCGCCGACGATCACGCACTCCGGGTTGATGATGTTGCAGAGGTTCGCGACCGCGATCCCGATCGCCCTGCCCGCGTCTCCGACCAGTCGCTTGGCGGCGGGGTCGCCGTCATCGCAGAGCTCGAGCAGCCGGCGCGAGCCGATCTCCTCGCCCCGGCTGGTGCCGAGCAGGCCGGCGATCGCACGCGAGGAGGCGAGCGTCTCCAGGCAGCCGCGGTTTCCGCACCGGCATACCGGGCCGCCCTCGGCGAGCACGGTGTGGCCGATCTCGCCGGCGGTCCCCCCGACCCCGTGCTGGAGGCGGCCGCCGGAGACCAGCCCGGCGCCGATCCCGGTCGAGACCTTGATGTAGGCGACCTCCGACTTGCCCTTCGCCGCTCCCCAGACGTGCTCGGCGAGGGCGCCGAGGTTGGCGTCGTTCTCGACCTCGACCGGCAGCCCGAGTCGCGAGCTCGCCTCGGCCGCGGCATCGACCCCCACCCACCCGGGGAGGATCGAGGATGCCTGCACGGACCCGGTCGCGCGGTCGATCGGCGCCGGCAGCCCCATTCCCACCCCGATCACCCGCTCGCGCCCGACCCCGGCCTCACCCAGTACCTGCTCGACGAACTCGGCCGCCGTCGCGAGGCCCTGGTCGGCGGAGTGGTCGACGTCGAGCTCGCACCAGGTCTCGGCGAGCACCTTGTGGGAGAGGTCGGATACGGCGACCCGCAGGTGCTGATGGCCGAAGTCGACGCCGAGCGCCAGCCCGGCCGAGGCGTTGAGCGAGATCATCACCGGCGGGCGGCCGGCGTGGGTCTCGCCGGCTGTCGCGCCGTCGCGCTCGCCGGCCAGGCCGACCTCGATCAGCTCTCCGACGATGGTCGAGACGGTCGACCGCGAGAGCCCGGTGATCCGCGCGAGCTCGGCACGGCTGGCCACCCCGGCGCGTCGCAGCGCGTCGATCACCCGCTTGCGGTTGCCCTCCCTCAGGGAGGCCAACGAGCCACTCCTCCTCACGGCGGAATCCATTTCACACCGCGGGCAATTTGTCAAGGCTTAGTTCAAATCAGGCGGTAATCCGCCTACTTTTCATGCGAAGTTCGGTCGAACCGCTGGCGCCGGGGCGCTCGTCATCATTCGGCACGTGTCGGGACGGGTCCTGAAGCTCGTGGCGCCCGTGGTGGCGCTGGCGCTGGCGCTCGCCGGCTGCGGCGACGACGACGGGAACGGCGGCGCGACCGCGCTCGAGAACGACTTCCCGCCGCCCACCGAGGCGCCCGCGGACGCCGCCCGCGGCGGCGAGCTGACGGTGCTCTCCTCCGGAGACGTCGACTTCATCGACCCCGGCGCGTCCTACTTCCAGTACACCTACATGGTCACGAACGCCATGCACCGCACGCTGCTGGCCTGGCGCCCGGGCGACACCGAGCAACCGTCCCCCGACCTCGCCCACTCGGAGCCCGAGATCTCCGAGGACGGGCGCACGGTCACCTTCACCATCCGCGAGGGCGTCGAGTTCGGCCCGCCCGTGAGCCGCGAGGTGGCGTCGGCCGACGTCAAGTACGCGATCGAGCGGGGTCTGCTTCCGGGCGTCGCCAACGGCTACCTGCAGACCTACGCCGCCGACCTCGTCGGATTCGAGGCCGCGGTCGCGGCGGCGGAGCGGGACCCGACCGAGGCCCCGGACATCGCCGGCATCGAGACGCCCGACGAGCGCACGCTGCGGTTCGAGCTAGATCGGCCGACCGGGGCGGTCCTGGTGCAGTCGCTCTCGCTTCCGATCTCGGCCCCGGTCCCGGAGGAGTACGCGGCCGAGTTCGACGCCGAGGAGCCCTCGACCTACGGTGCCCACGTGGTCGCCAGCGGCCCGTACACGATCCCCGCGGACCCCGACGGCGAGCTCACCGGCTATGCGCCGGGTCGCGAGCTTCGCCTCGTCCGCAACCCGAACTGGGACCCGGATACCGACTGGCGTCCCGCCTACCTCGACGAGATCACGATCCAGCCGGGGTTCGCCGACGCGGGCTCGGCCGCGCGCAAGGTGCTCGCCGGCGCAGCGCAGGTGAACGGCGACTTCTCGCCGCCCCCGACCGTGCTGCGCGAGGCGGCGAGCGAGCGGCCCGAGCAGCTCACGCTGACGCCGAGCGGCGGTAACCGGTACGTGACCCTGAACATCACGATCCCGCCCTTCGACGACCTCGACGTCCGTCGCGCGGTCGTCGCCGGGATGGACCGCGAGGCGCTGCGGGCGACGCGCGGCGGAGAGCTGCTGGGGCCGGTGGCCACGCACTTCATCCCGCCCGAGATCCCCGGCTTCGACCAGGCAGGCGGGGCGGAAGGGCCCGAGCTCGACTTCCTCGCCGACCCCGCCGGCGACGACGAGCTCGCGTCCGAGTACATGCGGGCCGCGGGCCATGAGTCCGGGCGCTACGAGGGGGACGAGAGCGTGGTGCTGGTCGGCGAGAGCGTCGCCCCCGGCAGGGAGACGGCGCGGATCGTCGCCGACGAGCTCGAGGAGCTGGGGTTCGACGCGGAGCTGCGGCTGGTCTCACCCGACGCGCTGCTGACCCGGTTCTGCACCGTGCCGGGCGCGGAGATCGCCGTCTGTCCCAACGGCGGGTGGCTCAAGGACTTCAATGACCCGCAGTCGATCCTCGATCCGACCTTCAGCGGCGACAGCATCCGCAAGTCGAACAACGCCAACTGGTCCGAGCTCGACGATCCGGAGGTGGATCGGGCGATGGACGAGGCGGCGCTGATCGCCGACCCCGAGGAGCGCGCCGAGGCATGGGGCGAGGTGGACGCGATGGTGACCGAGCTGGCCCCGGCGGTGCCGTGGATCTGGGATCTGCAGGCCAACGTGCGCTCGGAGGACGTCGCCGGCGTGATCAACAAGTTCACCGCCGGCTGGGACCTCTCGTTCACCTCGCTCGCGGGCGGCTGAGCGTCTAGCCGGCCCCGAGCTCGACCACCAGGCGGCCGGCCTCCTCCCGGGCGGTGGTGCCGAGCGCGTCGCAGGCGGCGATGAATCGGCGGGCGATCCAGGCGGCATCGTCCTCGTCCGCGACCCGGGTGTGGCAGTAGTCGAGCCGGAGCGGCAGCGCCTCGAGGCGAACCGGCCTACCGCGGTCGAGGTCGACGAGCCAGAGCAGGCCGAGGTCGTTGCGGAGCACCGGATCGACGCGATAGTCGTCGACGAAGTCGCCGAGGTCGAAGAGGACGCGCCCGGCGACCCCGTGGAAGACGTGGGCCGAGTGGCCCGCGACCAGGCTGACGCCGCAGCGCTCGAGCGCCTCCGCCGCGCGGCGGACCTCCGGGATCGGCGCCTCGGTCATGTTCGGGCCCCAGTGCGGGCAGACGAGGACCGGGTCCGGCGCGCCCTCGACCAGTGTCGAGAGCCAGCCCGGGATCGGATCCCGCGCCAGGTCCCAGAAGGCGATGCCCGGCCGATCGGCCGCCGCCGCGTACTCGACCGGGTGATCGGAGAAGGCGACGACCCGCAGCCGCTCGCCGCCCGCCTCGAGCAGCGCCGGCGCGTGCGCCTCCTCCTCGTCCCGTCCCGCGCCCACGCACCGGATCCCGGCGGCGCTCAGGTGGTCGAGGGTGTCGAGCAGCGCGTCGGGCCCGAAGTCGAGCGCGTGGTTGTTGGCGAGCGTGACGCAGTCGACGCCGAGGTGGGCGAGCGCCCGGGCAGCCGCCGGCGGCGCGCGGAAGTGGAACACCCGCCGCGGCGCCGGCTCCCCGCGCTCGGAGATGCAGCATTCGAGGTTCGCGACGCAGAGGTCCGCCGCGCGGACCGCCTCTACCAGCTCGGGCGCGAACAGCGACTCGGGCGGCGCCCCGGCCAGCCGCTGCGCGACCCCACGCCCCAACATCGTGTCGCCGGCGAGCGCGAGCCTCATGCGGGACCGACCTGCAGCGTGGCGCCGGGGCTCAGCAACTCGGAGCCGGCGCGCTGAGCGACGGGTCGGTGTCCAGGCTTCCTCCCGCGGTCACGGTCCGGCCGGGGCCCGGCCCGCCCTCGGCGCCCCACCAATTGCTCTCGGCGCTGACGTCATAACCCAGCACGTTCGCGGCCAGCGGGCCGCCCTCGAGGCAGTTGCCGCCGCGGCTGCCAAGCGCTCCACCGCCGAGGTCGATCCGGCTGCTGGCGGTGTTGCCGAGGTCCTCGAAGGCAACGTTCGCGACGCCGATCCCCGGGGCGCCACGGCTGTCGCTCAGGTCGGAGTCCTCGATCTTCACGTCGAGGTGGCCGAGCTCGTTGAAGGCCCCGGCGAGCAGGTTCGAGCCGCGATTTCCGCTGACCTCGCTGCGATCGACGTCGAGCCTCATCGCCGCCGCCGGGCCGTCGCCGCCCTGGACCACGTTGCTGCCGATCGTGATCCCGTTGTTGGCGCAGTTCGTGAGCTCGCTGTCCCTCACCGTCGCACTCAGATCGCCGCCGGCGGCTCCGTTGCCGACGAGCAGGCAGTCGCCGTTGTTGCCCGGGATCACGACCGTGTTGCCGAAGCCGACCGAGCGGCTGGCCGTGACCCGCTTCAGGGTCATGGTGAGCCGCCCGCCGGCCCCGAAGTTGAGCAGCTCGAGGATGTCGCCGGGCGTCGCGGTGAAGCTGCTGTCCCTGATCGTCATCCTCGCTCGCGCCCCGTCGCCCATGTTGACCATCTCGACGCCGTTGGCGGAGAACCCGCCGAGCTCTCGCGGGTTCTCGTAGCGGTTGCGGGTCACCGTCACCCGCATCCGGGAGGGCCCGTCGAGGTTCGCGAACACGCCCTCGCTGTCTGCTCCGAGGACCAGCACGCCCGGGTCCTCCTCGTTGCCGAGGTTGACCTGGCGGTTGCGGTCGAGGGTCGCGACCAGGCGCGAGCGGTCGCGTGTCTGGAGGCCGATCGCGAGCACCGACTCGAACGCCTCGCCCTGGCGGAGGTCGGTGACCACGTTGCGGTCGATCTCGGCCCGGACGCGGGCCCTCCCCGAGGCGCGGACGTCGATCCCGTCGCCGCAGTCGGCGTGATGGACCCGGTTTCCGACCACCCGCAGACGCCGCTTGCCGCGAGCGGCGTCGACCATGATCCCCGCCCACCCGTTGGCCAGCCCCTCGGTGATCGGGATCCCGGCCCCGGGCACGGTGGTCGGAACGACGAACTCGGGGATGTGAAAGCCCTCGGTGCAGGAGACGTTGTGATCCGAGACATCGTTGCGGGCGATCTTCACGTTGGCGACGTTCACCCCGTAGATCCCGCCTCGGACCGTGCCCTCGATCTCGAGGTTGCGCACGGTGGTGCCGCGAGCGAGCACGACGCCGTCGCCGTCGTGGCGGGACGGATCGGTGTTCGTGATCCGCGGGGAGCGCCGTCGTGGCCGTTGGCGCCGCACCGGCTTGCCGGCCCCCACCAGCCGCTGTCGCGGCTTAAGCGCGAGGCCGCCGTCCAGCGGCGGCGTCCGCCGTGGTGACGGCAGGATCACGATCGTGTCCTGGCGACGGGAGACCCGCTCGACCCGCCGCAGCGAGTCGAGCGGGGCGCCGCGCGCGCCGTCGCCGCCCGGGTCTGCGCTCGCGCTCACATACCAGGTGCGCCCGTCCTTGCCGGCAGCCGGGGCAGGCGCTGCCGCCCCCGCGAACAGCGCGAGGGTGATGATCGCGATCGCAGCCCTCATCGGTAGCCGTAGTCGTCGAGGGAGAAGGTGCGGCTGGCGCGCTGCGCCTGGCGGCCGGAGGTGGGTCGCAGGTACGGCGCGTCGCCGTGGTGGTCGAAGTAGTAGCTGTTGGCGGTGGCGCAGTCGCTGGTGAACCACAGCGACCCGCTCATCCGCTTCTGGATGGAGGCGTGGTAGCGGTCGGTGGCCTGCGGGGTCACCTCGACCTCGGTGGCGCCCCGCCGGCGGCATTCGCGGATCACGCGGACGATGTGCCTCGATGCGGTCTGGACGAGCACGTGCCAGGAGGCGCCGGTCCAGCCGTAGGGGCCGAAGATGATGAAGTGGTTCGGCAGGCCCGGCATGCTGATGCTCTCGTAGGCCCGCAGGCGGTTCTCGGCGTAGTGGGTGGCGAGGTCGAAGCCGTCGCGGCCGCGCACCGGCGTCCGCCGGTAGTTCTCGGGGTCCGAGGCCAGCCGGAAGCCGGTGGCGAGCACGATCGCGTCGACCGGCCGCTCGCTCCCGTCGGCGGTCGTGACGCCGGCGGCGGTGATGCGCTCGATCGGGTCGGTCACGAGCTCGACGTTGTCGCGGTTGAAGGTCCGCAGGTAGTCGTTGGAGACGCTGGGCCGCTTGCAGCCGATGCCGTAGTCGGGCGTGAGCTTGCGACGCAGCTCGGTGTCGCGCACCGAGCGGGCGATGAAGCGCTTGTTGGAGGCCTCGATCGCGCGGGCGAGAAACGGCACGCGGCGGTAGTTGACGACCATGAAGACGATGATCAGCTCGGTGATCGCGCCGGCGACGAGGCGCGCCAGGCGTTGGAGGAGCGGGGCGCGGCCGAGCAGGCGCTTCACCGGCTCGGGGATCACCGGGTCGGGCTTCGGCGAAACCCAGATCGGGGTGCGCTGGTAGACGTCGAGGCGCGCGACCTTCGGCGCGATCGACGGGATGATCTGCACCGCGCTGGCGCCGGTGCCGATGATCGCGACCCGCTTGCCCGTGAGGTCGTAGTCGTGGTCCCAGCGCGCCGAGTGAATCACCTTGCCGGCGAAGTCGTCGAGGCCCGCGATCTCGACCGGCTTCGGGTCGACGAAGGCACCGATCGCGCTGACGACGAAGCGAGCGGTGACCTCACCGTCGCCGTTGACCTTCAGCCGCCAGAGGTGGTGGTCGTCGTCCCAGCTGCGAGCCGTGACCTCGCTGCGCAGCTCGATGTGGGGTCGCATCCCGTACTCGTCGACGAAGCGGTCGATGTAGGCCTTGACCTCCGAGCCCTTGGGGAACAGCCGCGACCACCCGGGGTTGAGCTCATAGGAGAACTGGTAGGCGAGTGCCGGGATGTCGACGCCGATCCCCGGGTAGGTGTTGTCGCGCCACGTCCCGCCCACGTCCCCGGCACGCTCGAGGAGCACGAAGTCCTCGATGCCGGCGTGGCGCAGGGCCGCCCCCATGCCGATCCCGCTCAGGCCGGCGCCGATGATCGCGACCTCGTGGTCGGGTGCAGCCTTCGCCATCGCTACACGGCTCGATGTTACACGTCGCGATGTTACGGACGCCGCCGATCGATGACTTCGCGACGATGGCGAGGTCTACACGGCAAACATCGACACGGAGGTGACAAGTGGGAGCAATACACGTACACGAGTTCATGAGCCTCGACGGCGTGATCGACGCGCCGACGTGGTCGTTCGACTACGAGTTCCTCCCCGAGATGGAGAAGAGCCTCGGCGCGGTCACCGAACGTTGCCGAGGCATCCTGCTCGGGCGCACGACCTACGAGGAGTTCGAGCCGGCCTGGTCGACGCGGACGGTGGAGGACGATCCTGGGGCGCCGTTCTTCAACGACACCACCAAGTACGTCGTCTCCGGGACGCGCACCGATGCGACGTGGAGGAACTCGAAGATCATCGGGCCCTACGACCCCGACGCGATCCGCAGCTTGAAGGCCGAGGTCGATGGCGACATCTTCGTGAGCGGCAGCGGCACGCTGGTTCGTGCGATGCTCGCGGACGGCCTGGTCGACGAGCTGCATCTGTTCGTCTACCCGCTCACCCGCGGGTCCGGTCCGCGGCTCTTCCCCGAGGAAGCCGCTCCCGGCAAGCTGTCGCTTGCGGCCTGTGAGCCGTACGAGCACGGCATGGTCTACTTGGCCTACCGACCGCAGGCGTGAGGCCGCTGCGTCAGGAAGCAGAGGGCGGCACGGCGGGGGCGCTCAGCAGTGCGGCGATGACCTCGCGCAGGCTCTCGGCGTCCTTCGGGACCGCGTCGGCCTCGTAGTTGAAGAGCAGTGCCTCGGCGAGTCGCACGAGGACGTAGGCGAGCGTGGTCGTGTCGGCGGGCGACCGATAGTCGCCCTGCTCGATCTCGGCGTCGATCAGGCACTGGATCAGCTCGTCGAGGTGCGCGCGCCACAGGCTCAGCCCGGTGCCCCGGCGCCGGTGAGGAGCACGGCGACGCGCTCGCCTGGCAGCTCCGCCAGGTAGCGAGACAACGCCGCGATCCCGGCTGCCCCGGCGGCCTCCACGAGCAGGCCCAGCGACTCGGCGATGAGTTCCATCGAGGACCGCAGATCATCGTCGTCCACCAAGACGACGTCATCGACGAGCGCCACGATCCGAGCCAGCGACTCGGGTACGGGCTCGGTGATCGCGAGCGCAGTGGCAATAGTGCCCGTGCCCTCGATGGAAATTGGGTGCCCGGCAGCGAAGCTTTCGGCCATCGCGGGAGAACCGCTCGCGCATACACCGACGACCCGAGTCCGCGGTGCTGTGGACTTCAGCCAGCGCGCGATGCCTGAGATCAAGGCGCCGTCACCTATCTGCACGACGGCCGTGTCGATCTGACCCGCCGATCCAAGCTCGATTCCGATCGTCCCGGCACCCTCCGCGATCGCGGGATCCAACCCATCAACCACGAGAACGCGCTCTTCGCTCTCGGCAGCGTGTTCGCGGGCGGCCGAGTCCGGGCGTTCGCAGACCTCCACCCGAGCGCCAAGCGCTCGCATCCGCTCGACCTTCGTCGGCAGAGCGTCAGCCGAAGCGAACACCTGCACGCGCGCACCCTGCGCCCGCGCCGCGTATGCGAGCCCCTGTCCGAAGTTGCCGGCGGTGGCGCATACCCACGTGCGTCCGGGGTCCAGCTTATGAGCGAGCAGCCAGGTCCCGCGGCCCTTGAAGCTTCCAATCGGGTTCAGGGTCTCGACCTTGACCAGAACCTCGCGCCCGAGGTCGGCAGAGAGACGCTCATCGATGAACTGCGGCGTGTTCAGGAAGGCGGGGTGGATCTGTTCGACGGCCGCCTCGATTCGTTCGAGCGAGAGGTCCACGGCTCGATTGTGACCGGCCCGATGATCCCTCCGGCGGCAGGAGTAGCGAGGGCACCCGACCACCCCCCCGCGGAGTAGGGGAGATCGGTCCGCGCGTTGGGAACGCCGGGTTTCGGCGGAGGCCGAGGGGCCTGTGCCTACCGAGGTTTGACGCCGTTTGACATGGCATCCGGGATCACTCGGCCTCGGTCACCCGAAAGCGTCGGATTTCCAGCCGATTCTCAGTAGCGGGGGTGTGGGGTTTGAACCCACGACCTCCGGTTATGAGCTGGGGGTCGAGCCGGGTTCGGCGAGCATGCCCGAGAACTGCGCAGGGCTGAAGACCGGAAGGCGGTCGGAGAGTGCCTGGAGGTGCTTGTCGCCGGAGACGAGCGCCGCGCGCTCGGCCGCGGCAAGCGCGATCAGGTAATCGTCGCCCGGATCCTCCGAGCGGATCGCCGGCGGCTCGCCCGGATCGTCGACCAGCTCCGCCCCGGCCACCATCCAGGAGATGAACTCCTCAGCCTCGCCCGCGGGTATCAGTCGCTGGATCTTCGGATACGCGAGCGCCCGCTCGAGCTCCGCGATCAAGAGCGCCGACGCGACCAGCTCGAAGGCACCGTCCCGCCACGCGCGGAGGAGCCGGGCGGGTGTCCCCGACGGCGAGAGCAGCGCGGAGATGATCACGTTCGGATCGAGAACCGCCCGCACGGGGCGGCTCAGCGGGGGCGCGTCTTGTGCTGAGCCTCGACCGACAGGTCGAGCGCCTCAGGCTCGGAGAGCTCGGTCCGCTGCCAGATCCGCTCGAGCACATCAAGCCCCAGGTCGCGGCGAACGGCGTCCTCGATCACCTCGCTGTCGCCACGCCCGCTGCGCGCCGCGCGGACCTTGACCGCACGCAGCACGGACTCGTCGATCGTCAGCGTCGTTCGGACCTTGGACATATACGCATCATAGCATCACGATGCGACAGAGCCCGCAACTGCCAATCAGCCTTTCCTGGATGCGCTCCTTGAAGGGATCGAGCTTCGAGGGCCCGGACGCTCTGCGGTAGCCCGGTGGGCGATCGGAGCGAAGTGCGGTGCGGACCGTGTTTCGATCGTGCCCCGTGCGCCTGGCGTCAAGCACAGCGGTCAAAACCCCGGCGTTGCGCCGGGTCCAGCAGCTCCAGGCCGCGCGGCTCCTGAGCCTTCTTTAGACGGCCCCGAACCCGAACCGGCCCATCGTGATTGGTAGCCGATTGGTAGCCGCGGGCAGTCGCCGGGGAGAGAGGCCGACAAGCGAAAGACCTGCCGTAGCGGGCCTTTCCTCGTATAGCGGGGGTGGGATTTGAACCCACGACCTCCGGGTTATGAGCCCGGCGAGTGCGCCACGAGCAGTCCGGGTCGATCCGACTGGGCCGTCTGTGCATGCGGAATTGCCACCGTCGCGTCATTGCAGGTCCGCCTTGGAACGGACTCGTTCGGCACGGTTCGTTTGACGCGCGTTTGACGCGGCAACGAGCTCGTCTTCATCGTGGCCGCTTCGCCCGACATGATGCGAGACGCGACCGATCCGTGTACACCGCCAGCATCGCCGCGGGCAAGCGTGCGAAATCGGTGTCCTTGGTGACGATGGCCTCGGCGCCCGCAGCCACCGCGCTGGCGGCGTGCACGGCGTCGTACGACGCAAGGCCGTAGTCGCCCATGATCTCTTCCGCAACAGCAACGACGGAACTCACGGGAACCGAGACATGGTCGAGCGGCTGGAGCGCGGTCTGGAATCGTTGATTGACACCCTCGAGCAACCGACGGGCCGTCCGGCGTGCGCGGCCGTCACCGCGGTGGTGACGCCACCGCCGGCCCCACCGCTCTTTGAGTGCGATCGCGAACGAGGCCTCGGCGAGCTCAACCTGGAGTAGATCGCTTGTGACGACTGTGGGCCCGGACTCGACGAGCCGGTCCAGGAAGTCCCGGCATGGGACGTGCAGTCGTTGGCTCTCGATCAGGGCCTCGACCACGAAGCTCGTGTCGAGCGCGATGGCCGCAGGAAACACCAAGGCCGGATCCTCAACCGCGAAGACGCCTCGCGTCTCGGGAGGCCGCCCTCGCACGGAAGTCATCTACCGACGGCGATAAAGGCCCTCGGTGACTTGCACCCCAACGCGAAGGCCGCGCGTCGCACGATCGACGGCAGCTCGCTTCTGCGCAGGGGTCATCGCCTGCGCCGGCCGCGTCATCGCCTCAAGCTCCTTACGGCTGAAGCGCTTGATCTTCCCGTTCTGAGCCATCGAGTCCATATTAGGTCCCCGCGGCATGGTGCCAGCCCAGCCGGACAGGGAACCCAGCACGCGCTTCCGAGGACCGCGGGTGACCGCGGCCACGAGAAACTCCCCACCTGTGGCCAGATAAATCCCCACCCGTCCGATCCCGTCGCGACGGTGCCGAGCTTCGGCATCAACGACGACGGGAGGCGGGATGAAGTCAGGCAGAG
>JBOGZD010000008.1:0-39674 GCA_050697155.1 Solirubrobacterales bacterium
GAGCCGCCCAAGCAGCCGCGGTTCCGGGTGCGGCCGCTGCCGGCCGCGGCCGCCGCGGGTGCTGAGGGCGGGTGTCTGGAGACGGGGACCGGGCTCACGATCGGCTGCGGCGCCTGCCCACCCGGCACAACCAAGGCGTAGGCCGGACACGCGTCGCTCCGGCCGGGCGACGAGCGGATCGTAGACTGCCTGCAATGACGCCTGAAGCCGACGCTCCCGGTGGCGCCGCCGGGATCCGCTTCGACGAGCGGGGGCTCGTGCCCTGCGTGGTTCAGGACTGGGCAACCGGCGAGGTGCTGACGCTCGCCTACATGAACGAGGAGTCGCTCTCGCGCACCCGCGAGACCGGCGAGGTGCACCTGTTCAGCCGCTCACGGGGCGAGCTCTGGCACAAGGGCGAGAGATCGGGGAACGTCCAGCGCGTGCGCCAGCTTCGCTACGACTGCGACGGCGACGCCCTGGTGGCGCTGGTCGAGCCCGCCGGGCCCGCCTGTCACACCGGCGAGCGCTCCTGCTTCTATCGCGACCTCGACGGAACCGCCGACCCTGGGGTGGACGCGCCGCCCGCCCCAGGCGAGCCGGCGCCGGCGGCGTTCGAGGGTCCCGCGGCGCTCGGGCGCACGCTCGACGAGCGTCGTCGCGAGCGCCCGGAGGGCTCCTACACCGTGGAGCTGCTCGCCGACCCGCCGCGGATCGGCGACAAGGTCCGCGAGGAGGCTGACGAGGCGGCCCGCGCCGCCGCCGGCGAGTCGGACGAGCGCCTGGCCGAGGAGGCGGCCGACGTGCTCTACCACCTCCAGGTGCTGATGCTCTCCCGCGACGTCCCCTTCGCGGCGGCGCTGGAGGCGCTCAATGGCCGTCGCCGCTGACGCCGCGGTGGGCCTCGAGCCCGACGTCGAGCGCGCCCGCGAGCTCGCCCGCGAGGCGAACGTGATCCCGATCGCCTACCGGTTCATCGACGATTGCGAGACACCGGTCTCGGCGTTCCTGAAGCTGCGCGAGGCCTTCGGCGGGCCAGGCTTCCTGCTCGAGTCGGCCGAGCAGGGCCGGCTGGGCCGGTACTCGTTCCTCGGCTTCCGCCCGCGGGTCGAGCTGCGCTGGACCGGTGGCACGCTGACCGAGCTCGGGGATCGCGGCCCGACCCAGCGCGAGGCCGGCGACCCCTACGCTGCCGTCGCCGAGCGCCTCGCCGAGTACCGGGTCGCCGACCCGGCCTCGCTGCCTCCGTTCGCCGGCGGCGCGGTCGGCTTTTTCGGCTACGACCTCGTGCGCTCGGTCGAGTCGCTCGGGCCCCCGAACCCCGACCCGCTCGGGCTCCCCGACCTGGCGCTGATGCTCTGCGAGCTGATGCTCTCCTTCGACCACCTCAAGCACGAGGTGACGATGCTCGCCTACGCGGTCGTCGACGGCCCCGACGAGGTCGCCGACGCGTACGCCCGCGCTGCGGCGCTGATCACGGAGGCGCGGGAGGCGATGCGAGGACCGGTGCCGGTGCCCGCGACGACGCCCCGGTCGACCGACGTTGCCTTCGAGGCCAACATGGCCCGTGAGCAGTTCGAGGCCAACGTCGCGCGGATCATCGAGTACATCCGCGCCGGAGACGCCTACCAGGTCGTCCCCTCGCAGCGGTTCACCGCCCCGACCCCGGTGGGGGCGTTCTCGATCTACCGCGGCCTGCGCACCATCAACCCCTCGCCCTACATGTACTTCCTCGAGTTCGGGGACTTCCAGATCGCCGGCGCCTCGCCCGAGCCGCTGGTCAAGGTCAGCGGCGACCGGGTCGAGGCGCGCCCGATCGCCGGCACCTATCCGCGCGGGGCATCCGAGGACGAGGACCGCCGCCGCGCCGAGGCGCTGCTCGCCGACCCGAAGGAGCGCGCCGAGCACGTGATGCTGGTCGACCTCGCGCGCAACGACCTCGGCCGGGTGTGCGAGTACGGCAGCGTCAGGGTCGACGAGATGATGATCGTCGAGACCTACTCCCACGTGCTCCACATCGTCAGCCAGGTCTCGGGCACGCTGCGCGACGGCGTCACGGCGATGGACGCGCTGCGGGCGGTGCTCCCGGCCGGCACCCTCTCCGGGGCGCCGAAGGTGCGGGCGATGGAGATCATCGACGAGCTAGAGCCGCACAAGCGCTGCTCCTACGGGGGCGCGATCGGCTACCTCAGCTTCACCGGCGACCTCGACACCGCGATCCACATCCGCACCGTGGTGGTCAAGGACGGACTCGTCCACGTCCAGGCCGGCGGCGGCACCGTCGCCGACGCCAAGCCCCCGCGCGAGTACGAGGAGTCGCTGTCGAAGGCGCAGGCGATCTTCCAGGCGGTCGCGCTCGCAGCCCGCCAGACCGAATGGGGATAGCGATGCGCGTGCTGGTGATCGACAACTACGACTCGTTCACCTACAACCTGGTCGACTACCTGGGCGACCTCGGCGCCGAGGTCGACGTGGTCCGCAACGACGTTGCCACCGTCGCCGAGCTGCTCGACGGCCGCCCCGACCGCCTGGTGATCTCACCCGGCCCATGCACTCCGGCGGACTCGGGCGTCTCGATCGAGGCCGCGCGCGCCTTTCCGGAGGGCGGCGTCCCGACCCTCGGCGTCTGCCTCGGACACCAGTCGATGGTGGAGGCGTTCGGCGGCGCCACGATCCACGGTGAGCCGGTGCACGGCAAGGACGCCGAGGTCGAGCACGACGGCCGCGGCGTGTTCGCCGGGCTTGCGAGTCCGCTGCGCGCCGGCCGCTATCACTCGCTGATCGCCGATCCCGAGCTGCCGGCCGAGCTCGAGCGCAGCGCGGCTTTCGGCGACGTGGTGATGGCGGTCCGCCACCGCTCGCTTCCCGCCGAGGGGGTGCAGTTCCACCCGGAGTCCGTGCTCACGCCCCAGGGCAAGGACATGCTGCGCAACTTCCTTGCTCGCAACGGCTCGTGAAACACTCCCGCGCCGTGCAAGAGCCTGGCGGCTGGCGGCTGGCGACTGGCGACTGATGCCGAACGAGATCCTCACCCGCGCGATCGACGCCGTCTGCGGCGGCGAGCATCTGACCGCCGACCACGCCTCAGCCGTCCTCGATGAGGTGATGGAGGGGCGCGCCGGTGAGGTCCAGACCGCCGCCTTCCTCGTCGCGTTGCGGGCAAAAGGGGAGACGGTCGCAGAGCTCGTCGGCCTGGCGCGGACGATGCGGCGTCTGGCGGCCTCGGTCGACGCGCCGCGCGCCGACCTGGTCGACACCGCGGGCACCGGCGGCGGCCCGTCCACGTTCAACATCTCGACCGCGGCGGCGCTGGTCGCCGCCGGCGCCGGCTGCGCGGTCGCCAAGCACGGCAACCGCTCGGCCACCAGCCGCTGCGGCTCGGCGGACCTGCTCGAGGCGCTCGGGGTGCGGATCGAGCTCGACCCCGAAGCCGTCGCCCGCTGCATCGCAGACGTCGGCTTCGGGTTCATGTTCGCCCCCCGCCATCACGCGGCGATGAAGCACGTCGTCCCGGTGCGCAAGGCGCTCGCCGTGCGCACGATCTTCAACTTCCTCGGCCCGCTGACCAACCCGGCGGGGGCGCGCCGGCAGCTCCTCGGCGTCTCGGACCGCCGCTACCAGGAGACGATCGCCGAGGCGTTGGTCGGCCTCGGCTGCGAGCGCGCCCTGGTCGTACGGGCCGAGGACGGCATCGATGAGATCAGCATCGCCGACCGCACGCGGGTCATCGACGTCGCCGAGAACGGCACCGAGGAATGGTTCCTGGAGCCCGAGAACCTCGGCCTCGAGCGCGCCGACCTCGACGGGATCGCCGGCGGCTCCCCAGAGGAGAACGCCGCAACCGTCCGCGCCGTACTCGCCGGCGACGATGGGCCCGCCCGCGACGTAGTCGTCGTCAACGCCGCCGGCGCGATCGTCGCCGCCGGCGCCGCCGACGACCTCGGCGCAGGGGTCGACCGAGCCCGCGAGTCGATCGACTCCGGAAAGGCGTCGTCCGTCCTCTCCCGCCTGGTCGAGCTCAGCGAACGCCTCGCTTGACCACCGGTCGCTAACTTGTCCGCGGTGAGCAAACTGGAGGAGCTCGTCGGCGCGGCGCGTGAAGGAGTGGAGCGCCGCAAGGCCCAGGTATCGGCGCAGGAGCTGCGTGATCGACTCGGCACCCGCAGTGGCTCTCGCCCGTTCAACGAGGCGCTGGTCCGCCCGGGGCTGTCGCTGATCGCCGAATTCAAGCGCCGCTCGCCGAGCGCGGGTGAGATCCGTCCCGACGCGATGGTGGGCGAGGTGGTCGCCGGGTACGAGCGCGGCGGGGCGGCAGCCCTCTCGGTGCTCACCGACGAGTCGAGTTTCGGCGGGTCCCTCGACGACCTCCGCGCCGCCCGCGCAGCGTCCGACCTGCCGATCCTGCGCAAGGATTTCATCGTCGACCCCTACCAGCTCTACGAGGCGGCGGTGAGCGGCGCCGACGCGGTGTTGCTGATCGCCGGGGCGCTCGAGGACGAGCCGCTTGCCGCGCTGCACGAGGAGGCGCGGATACTCGACCTCGATTGCCTGGTCGAGGTGCACGACGAGGAGGAGCTCGAGCGGGCCCTGGCGGCCGACGCCGACGTGATCGGGATCAACAATCGCGACCTGCGCGAGCTGACCGTCGACGTGCAGACGACGGCGGACCTGATCACCGATGTCCCGGCGGGCAAGACGGTCGTCTCTGAGTCCGGCTACGAGACCTTCGCTCAGCTCGAGGAGCTCGAGCGGATCGGCGTCGACGCGGTGCTGATCGGCGAGGCGCTGATGCGCGCTTCCGATCCGGAGCTCGCCGTGCGCGAGCTGACCATGGACGAGGAGGCCACCCGTGAGCACTACCTCGAACGCGCGTCCGAGAAGGGCTGAGGGCGGAGCGCCTGGCGCTTTGTTGCCGCAGAGCAGCTAACAAGGCGCCACTTCTTATCCGGGATTTGGGTCAGCGTTAGGGAGCGTTCAGGCTGCCGGGCCACCCTGACGGCGTGATTCATTACCTGCGCACCCCGTTTGCATCGGCCGTCGCCGGGGGACTGGTCGTCGGCCTGCTTGGCTGGGCCGCGATCGCCGCCGGCTGGGTCGAGTCCGGCGACGATGGCAACGACGTCCCCGAGCCGGCGCCCCTCGCCCAGCCCGTCGCCGATGGCGGTGGCGGGGGCAAGACGGTGAATCAGATCTACAACGCGGCAGCGCCCGGGGTCGCCTTCATCGAGGCCGACCGGGGATCGGGCGGCGACTCGCCGCCGAGCCCGTTCGGCCCTGGCCCCGGTGGCGGGACCGCAACCGGATCGGGCTTCGTCATCGACGAGGACGGCCGGATCATCACCAACGCCCACGTCGTCGACGAGTCCGACCAGATCGAGGTCAGGCTCGGCGAGGACGGAGAGTCCTACGACGCCGAGCTGCTCGGCGAGGACCCCTCGACCGACATCGCGGTGATCGACGTCGAGGCGCCCGCGGAGGAGCTCGAGCCGATCCCGCTCGGCGACTCCGGCAGGGTGGAAGTCGGCGACGCGGTGGTCGCGATCGGCAACCCGTTCGGGCTCGATCGGACCGCGACGGCCGGGATCGTCTCCGCCGTGCAGCGCGAGATCGAGGCACCGAACGGCTTCACGATCCGCGACGCGATCCAGACCGACGCCCCGATCAACCCGGGCAACTCCGGAGGCCCCCTGCTCGACGCCGCCGGGCGTGTGATCGGGGTCAACTCGCAGATCGAGTCGCAGACGGGCGGCAACGTCGGGATCGGCTTCGCGGTGCCGATCAACACCGCACGTGAGGTGGCCGAGCAGCTGATCGACGACGGCGAGGTCCAGCACGCCTTCCTCGGGATCAGCGGCGCGGACCTGACGCCCGAGATCGCCGACCTTCTCGACCTCGACCTCGACGGCGGCGCGATCGTCCAGTCGGTCGTCTCCGGCAGCCCCGCCGACGAGGCGGGGATCGAGGCCGGCGACGCCGAGGTCACGGTCGACGGCCAGCCGCTGCGCGCCGGGGGTGACGTGATCGTCGCCGCCGACGGCGAGCCGGTGGAGACGATGAGCGACGTGATCGCCGCCGTCGACGCCAACCAGCCCGGCGACGAGGTCGAGCTCACCGTCTGGCGTGACGGCGAGGAGCGCGACGTCGCCGTCGAGCTCGCCGATCGCCCGGCGCGCACCAACGGCTGAGCACCGCAGGGAGCTGCCGCACGGCCCCTCTACCCTTCGCGGGATGAGGATCAAGTTCTGCGGCATCACCAGGGTCGAGGACGCCCACGCGGCGGCGCAGCTCGGCGCCTGGGCGATCGGAATCAACCACTGGGCCGAGAGCCCGCGTCGCTGCGATCCCGCGGTCGCCGCGGAGATCGCGGCCGAGCTGCGGCGCCGGCTCGAGGTCGTCGGCGTGTTCGTCAACGCGAGCCTCGACGAGCTCGCCCACGCGGCCGAGGACGAGTCGCTGACGATGCTCCAGCTCCACGGCGACGAAGGCCCGGCGTTCTGCCGCGAGGCGGCGCGACGAACCGGGTTGAAGGTGATCAAGGCGCTGCGTCTGCGCAGCAGCGCCGATGTGCAGACGGCGGAGGCGTTCCGTACCGACTACCACCTCCTGGACGCGCATCGTCCCGGCGTGCCTGGAGGGACCGGGGAGAGCTTCGACTGGGAGCTGGTCGCCGGCCGTCACTCCTCTGTGCCGATGATCCTTGCCGGCGGCCTGACGCCGGACAACGTGGTCGAGGCGATCGGTGTCACCCGCCCCTTCGCCATCGACGTCGCCAGCGGCGTGGAGTCGGCGCCGGGGATCAAGGACCACGAGCGGATGGCGGCGTTCGCCGAGCGGGCGCGCGCCGCCTCCGCCGGCGAGACTGGCGCCTTGCTCTCGCATAGCGAGAGGAAAGCGCCATTCCCGGGGGTCATTCCGTGACCGGCGCGGCGGTCGGGGTCGAGGAGCGGTTCGGCCCCTACGGCGGCCGCTTCGTCCCCGAGGTTCTGATCGCCGCGCTCGACGAGCTGACCGAGGCGTGGGCCTCGGCACGAGCGGATGACGGCTTCCGCGGCGAGCTCGACCGGCTGCTGCGCGACTTCGTCGGCCGCCCGACCCCGCTCTATCTGGCCGAGCGGCTCTCCGAGCGCGCCGGCCGGCGCGTCTACCTCAAGCGCGAGGACCTCGCCCACACCGGCGCCCACAAGATCAACAATGCGGTCGGCCAGGCCCTGCTCGCCCGGCGAATGGGAAAGACGCGGGTGATCGCCGAGACGGGGGCCGGCCAGCACGGCGTCGCCGCGGCGACCGCGTGCGCGCTGCTCGGGCTCGAGTGCGTGGTCTACATGGGTACCGAGGACATGCGCCGCCAGGCGCCGAACGTCGAGCGGATGGAGCTGCTCGACGCCGAGGTGCGCCCCGTCGAGACCGGCGCGCGGACGCTCAAGGAGGCAGTGAGCGCGGCTATCCGCGACTGGGTCGCAAACGTCGCCGACACCCATTACGTGATCGGCTCGGCGGTCGGCCCGGCGCCCTATCCGGCTTTGGTGCGGGACCTGCAGCGGGTGATCGGCGACGAGGCCCGCGAGCAGGCGCTCGCGGCCGAGGGCGCCCTGCCGGCGCGGGTGATCGCCTGCGTCGGCGGTGGCTCGAACGCGATCGGCACCTTCGTCGCCTTTCTCGACGACCCGGGCGTGGAGCTGATCGGGGTCGAGGCCGGGGGGGAGGGGCTCGACACCGGCCGTCACGGGGCGTCGCTCGTCGCGGGCAGCGCCGGAGTCCTGCACGGCGCGTTCTCGGCGGTGCTCGCAGACGCCGAGGGTCAGATCCTCGAGGCGCACTCGGTCTCCGCCGGGCTCGACTATCCCGGTGTCGGCCCCGAGCACGCCCACCTGCGCGACACCGGCCGCGCCCGCTACGAGGCGGTCACCGACGCCGACGCGCTGAGCGCGTTTGGCGAGCTGTCCCGGCTCGAAGGAATCGTCCCCGCGCTCGAGCCTGCGCACGCGATCGCCTGGCTGCTGGAGAACCCCGTGGATCGTCCCACGACCGACCCCGCCGCTCCCGCAGGCGAAGCCGAGGAAGCGGGCTTTGATTTGTTGACGCTGAGCGGGCGCGGCGACAAGGACCTCGCCGAGGTCGTCGATCGCCTCGGCGCGCCGGATGGCTGAAGCAGCTACCGCGACGGGCGCGGCCCGCATCGCTGGCGCCTTCGAGCGCGCCCGCGGCGAGGGCCGCGCGGCGCTGATGCCCTACCTGATGGGCGGCTTCCCCGACCACGAGACCTCGCTCGCCGCCGCCGCGGCCTACGCCGATGCCGGCGCCGACCTGGTCGAGCTCGGCGTCCCCTTCTCCGACCCGCTCGCCGACGGCCCGGTGATCCACGCCGCCGCCACCCGGGCGCTCGCCGCCGGTGCGACGCTGGCATCGGTGCTCGAGATCTGCGAGCGGATCGCCGACCACGTCCCCGTGGTTCCCATGGCTTACGCGAACATGGCGCTCGCCCAGGGTCCCGATGGCTTCTCCCGAGCGCTCGCCGACGCCGGCGCCAGCGGCGCGATCGTCCCCGACCTGCCCCCGGAGGAGGGAGGCGAGATCGCCGCCGCGCTGCGCGCCGCGGGCCTCGCGCTGATCCCGCTGGTCGCCCCGACCACGCCCCCCGAGCGCCGCCGCGAGATCTGCGCGACCGCCGACGGCTTCGTCTACCTGGTGTCCGACACCCGCGTCACGGGCGAGCGCGACGAGTTCCCGCCAGGCCTCGCCAATCTCATCACCCAAACCAAGGCCGACTCCCCGGTCCCGGTAGCCGTCGGCTTCGGCATCACCACCCCCACCCAAGCCGCAACCATCGGCCAGACAGCCGACGGAGTGATCATCGGCAGCCGCCTGGTCCGAGCCGTCGCGGACGCCGGCAACTCAGCCGATGCCGCGGCGGCGGTTTCAGCCTTCCTCAGCGAGTGCCGGGAGCGCCTCTCGGCGGGTGGCGCCGGAAAGGGCCCCGACCACGCGCCCGTCCAGGGCGCGTGATTGGGGTTTGTTCCGGCGACAGGACCCGCCGCCGCAACGGCCGATGTTCCGGCGACAGGACCCGCCGCCGCGCGGCTCGTGTTCCGGCGACAGGACCCGCCGCCGCCACGCATGGTCAACCGGTGAATTAGGCTGCGCAGGGATATGCGCCTGCTCGTATTCACCACCGTGGGCCTGATCGCGATGATCGTCGCCTACGCCTTCTCGCTCGGCGGCACCGTCGGCGCGCTGATCTTCCTCTTCATCCTCTTCAACGGCATCCTCGACCGCTGGGCACAGCCGATCCTCGCCTTCTTCCGTCCGTAGCGCGACGCAGACGCGCTCGCGGCCGAACGCTCAGTCCCGCTTCGCGTAGCCGACGTCCTCGGCGATGTCGAGCATCACGCAGGGCTCGTCGCCGACGACCTCGGCGTCGTGGCCGGGCGGGATCTCATAGACCTTCCCGGCCTCGACCTCGAGGTCGGTGCCGTCCTCGAAATGGACCGTCATCCGGCCGGCGGCGCAGTAGCCGACGTGGTGCACCTGGCAGCTGTCGGTCTGTGCGATCGGCTTTACGTTGTTCGACCACTTCCAGCCCGGCTCGAAGATCGCGCGGCCGATCGATCGCCCCGCGATGTTGATCAGGTCCATCCTTCCCTTGCCCTCGAACGGCCGGGTCTCATCCGGCGAGTCGAAGCTCTTTACCTGTGCTTCCGCCATCTCATCCTCCTCCGTTGCGGTGATGTGCTCCGACCCTAACTCGGCCCGTCGGCCGGCGCAACCCTCCGACGCCCGGGGCCTACCGAGATAGGCACTATCGTCCGCGCCGTGCGCGTCGGAGTGCTCACCGGAGGCGGGGACTGCCCGGGCCTGAACGCGGTCATCCGAGCGATCGTGCGCAAGGGGATCGACCACTTCGGTCACGCGATCGTCGGCTTTCGCGACGGGTGGAAGGGCCCGCTCGAGAACCTGCACGAGGAGCTCACGATCGAGTCGACTCGCGGCATCCTGCCCCGCGGCGGGACGATCCTCGGCACCTCGCGGACGAACCCGTTCAAGCGCGAGGCCGGGGCGGAGCAGATCCGCGAGAACATGGCCAGCCTCCACCTCGACGGCCTGATCGCGATCGGCGGCGAGGACACCCTCGGGGCCGCCAACCGGCTTCAAGGCGAGCACGGCATCAACGTGCTCGGGGTGCCGAAGACGATCGACAACGACATCGGCGCGACCGATGTCACCTTCGGCTTCGACACCGCCCTCCAGGTGGCGACCGAGGCGATCGATCGCCTCCATACAACCGCCGAGTCGCATCACCGGGTGATGGTGGTCGAGGTGATGGGCCGCCACGCCGGCTGGATCGCGCTCTACTCCGGGGTCGCCGGAGGCGGCGACGTGATCCTGATCCCCGAGCAGCCGTTCGACATCGACGACGTCTGCCGCCTGCTGCGCCGCCGCCACTCCCGGGGCCGCAACTTCTCGATCGTGGTCGTCGCCGAGGGCGCCATGCCCGACGAGGGGACGATGGAGATCGCCGACGGCGACACCGACGAGTTCGGCCATGTGCGCCTCGGCGGGATCGGGCAGCGGCTCGAGCGCGAGATCGAGCAGCGCACCGGCTTCGAGACCCGGGCGGTGGTCCTCGGCCACATCCAGCGAGGCGGGACACCGACCGCCTATGACCGGGTGCTCGCGACGCGGTTCGGCGTTGCCGCGATCGACGCCGCGCACGACGGGCGATGGGGCCAGATGCCCGCGCTGCGGGGGACCCGGATCGAGCTCGTCCCGTTGAGCGAGGCGGTCGCCGAGCTGCGCACCGTCTCGCCCGAGGAATTCGCGGTTGCCGAGCCTTTCCTGGGCTAGCACTGCGCTCGCCCTGATCGGGGTCGGCGCCACGGTTGCGGGCTGTGATGCCGGCGGGGACGGCTCCGGCGAGAACGAGTTCGTCACCGTCTACGTCAGCGCGCCGCTGCGCGGCCCGAGCGGCGCCGACGGCCGGGACGTCGCCGACGGCGCCCGGCGCGCGCTCGCCGATGCCGGCCGCAGCGCGGGAGATCTCGAGGTCCGGGCCGAGTACCTCGACGGGAGCGAGGGGAACGGCGGCGGCGCCGGCTGGACCCCGGCGCGGGCGGCGGCGAACGCCCGCACCGCGACCGAGGACTCGACCGCGATCGCCTATGTCGGCGACTTCGAGTCCGGCGCCACCCGCGCCTCCCTGCCGGTCACCAACGACGCCCGGATGCTCCAGGTCTCGGCGGCGAGCTCGGCGATCGACCTCGTAGCCCCCTTCCCCGGTACCGACGAGCTGCCCGACGCACAGCCCAGCGGCGAGCGCACCTTCGGCCGGGTGATCCCGTCGGACGACGCCCAGGCCGAGGCGGCCGCGAGCTGGGCCCGGCGTCTGGCCGGCCGCAGGGCGGCGGTGCTGTCCGACGGGACCCAGTTCGGGGAGGTGATGACCCGGACCTTCTCGACCGCCGCCGGCGACCTAGGCCTCCGCACCACCCGCCTGGCGGAACGCAGCGGCATCTCCTGCCCGGTCGATGGGCTTGCATATGTCGGCGCCCAGCTCGGTCGCCACGACGACCTGATCATCGCCCCGGCGGCCGCCCCGCCGACGGCGGACGACGGGCTGCTGCTCGCGACCGACGGAATCCTGCTCGACCGGCGGACCCTCGGGATCCAGCGCTGCGAGTCCGCGCTCAGGGTGGTTTCCGGCGCGCTCGATCCCTCGCAGCTCCCACCCGCGGGCCGCGAGTTCGCGGCCGCCTTCGAGCGGGAGTACGGCCGCTGGCCCGGGCGCTACGCCGCCTACGGCTACGAGGCGATGGCGGTGGTGCTCGACGCGATCGACCGGGCCGGCGACCGCGGCGCCGAGCGCGAGGCGGTCGTCGACGCCTTCTTCGAGACCGCTGACCGCGACTCGATCCTCGGCACCTACTCGATCGACGACGTCGGTGACACCACGCTCGAATCGATGACCGGATACCGCCTGGTCAACGGCCGACCACAGCCCGAGACGGAGCTTTCGCCACCCTAGAGGCCGGATGAGCTCTTCGGGCGAGCGGATCGTGCAGGCCAACGGCGTCGACCTCTGCGTCGAGACCTTCGGCGAGCTCACTGACCCGCCCATCCTGCTCATCATGGGATCGAGTGCCTCGATGGACTGGTGGGAGGACGAGTTCTGCGAGCGCCTCGCGGCCGGCGGCCGCTTCGTCATCCGCTACGACCACCGCGACACCGGCCGATCGATCGCCCATCCACCGGGCGCTCCGAAGTACACCGGGCGCGATCTGATCGAGGATGCGGCCGGCGTTCTCGATGCCCTCGACGTGGCTAGCGCCCACGTCGTCGGGATGTCGATGGGCGGAGCGCTCGCCCAGCTGCTCGCCCTCGACCACCACGAGCGGGTCAGATCGCTCACCCTGATCTCGACGAGCCCGGCCGGTCCCGGCCCCGACGACCCCAACCTTCCCGCGATGTCGGCGCAGAGCGCGGCCCGGTTTGCGATCGACACGCCCGACTGGGCCGACCGCGAGGCGGTGATCGACTACGGGGTGGAGCTCGCCCGCGCGTCGGCCGGTCGTTCGCGCCCCCTTCGACGAGGAGGGCATGCGCGAGCTCTGGGGCCGCGTGATCGATCGGACGATCGACATCGAATCGACGATGACCAACCACGACCTCATCGACGGAGGCGGGCGCTGGCGGGAGCGACTACCACGGCTGGGCGTGCCGACGCTCGTGATTCACGGCACCGAGGACCCGGTGCTGCCCTACGGCAACGCGCTCGCTCTGGTCAGCGACATCCCCGGTGCCGAGCTGGTGTCCCTCGAGGGAACCGGCCACGAGCTTCCCCGGGACACCTGGGAGATCGTCGTCCCGGCCATCCTCGGGCACACCTCTGACCGCTGACGATCTGGCTGCGCCTCAACCGGGCAGCAGATCGCGCAGCGCCGGCTCGATCTCGGTCAAGCGGAACTCGTAGCCGAGGTCGAGCGCGCGGCGGGGGATCACCCGCTGGCTCGAGGTGACGGTCTCGGCGAGCTCGCCGCCGCGCAGGGCGGCGATCGCGAGCTTCGGCACCGGCGCGATCGCCGGCCGGCGCAGCGCGGAGCCGAACGCCTTCGAGAACTCGCGGTTGGTAACCGGGTTGGGGGCGGTCGCGTTCAGCGACCCGCTGGCACGCTCCTCGCCGAGCGCCCAGGTGATCAGCCCGACCTCGTCAGCGCGGTGGATCCAGGGCATGTACTGCCGCCCCCCGGCGAGCGGACCACCGACGCCGAGCCTGAAGGGCAGCATCAGCTGCTTCAGCAGGCCACCGACCGGATCCAGGTAGAGCCCGCTGCGCAGGACGCAGACGCGCACGTCTGCCCTGCCCGCCTCCAGCGCCTCCGCCTCCCAGTCGGCGCAGAGCTCCGCGGTCCAGTCGTCGCCGGGGCCGGCGGACTCGTCGAGGATCGCGTCGCCGCGATCGCCGTAGTAGCCGACCGCGCACTGGCTCACCAGTACCCGCGGCGGGTGGGGCGCGGCGAGCATGCCGTCGACGAGGTTCTTCGTCGCCCGCACCCGGCTTTCCCGCAGCCGTTCCTTCGCCTCCGGGGTGAGCCGCTGGTTGAGGCTCTCGCCGATCAGGTTGACGACCGCGTCGACGCCCTCCAGCGCCGCCTCCGGCGGCCGCTCGGCGGCGGGGCTCCAGACGTGCCAGCCGACGGTCGGGTTGGTCTCCCGGGCGCGGGCCGGGTCGCGGCTCAGCCCGACCACCTCGTCGCCGCGCGCGAGCAGCGAATCGCAGACGGCGGAGCCGATCATCCCGCTCGCTCCCGTCACCAGTACTCGCATCCTGCTCGCTCCTTTCCGGCCCTCCCGGGCCCTGTCGCGGCCCTATTCCACGGTCGAGAAGGTGCCCGTCTCCTCCGAGACGCGGGCGATCCCCTCCCGTCTCGCCTCCTCGACGACGGCCTCGGCCACCGCGGGGGAGACGTCACGGTCGAACACGCTCGGGATGATGTAGTCCTCGTTTAGGTCCTCGTCGCTGACGACCCCGGCGATCCCCTTCGCCGCGGCGAGCTTCATCTCCTCGGTGATCCGCGGCGCGCCCGCGTCCAGGGCGCCGCGGAAGATGCCGGGGAAGCAGAGCACGTTGTTGATCTGGTTCGGATAGTCCGAGCGCCCGGTGGCCATGATCCGCACGTGGGGCGCGGCGGCCTCCGGCATCACCTCGGGGTTCGGGTTCGCCATCGCGAAGACGATCGCGTCGTCGGCCATCCGCTCGAGGGCGTCGGCCTCGATCAGCCCCGGCCCGGAGACGCCGATGAACAGGTCGCATCCTTCGATCACGTCGGCGGGCGGGCCCTGGCGGCCCTCGGGGTTCGAGTTCTCGGCGTACCAGCGCTTGGTCTCGGTCATCTCCTCCGAGGCGTAGTCGTCGCGCTCGGTCGACACCGCCCCGCGGCGATCGCAGCCGATCACGTTGGTGACCCCGGAGGCGAGCATCATCTTCGTCACCGCCACCCCCGCGGCGCCGAGCCCGAGCACGAGCACGCGCAGCTCCTCGATCGGCTTGCCGACGATCTTCAGCGCGTTGAACAGCGCCGCCATCGTCACCACGGCGGTCCCATGCTGGTCGTCGTGGAAGACGGGGATGTCGAGCTCGTCCTTGAGCCGCTCCTCGATCTCGAAGCAGCGGGGGGCGGAGATGTCCTCGAGGTTGATCCCGCCGAAGGTGGGCGCGATCAGCTTCACCGCCTCGACGATCCGCTCCGGGGCGCGGGTATCGAGACAGATCGGGAACGCGTCGACGGAGCCGAACTCCTTGAACAGCATCGCCTTGCCCTCCATCACCGGCATCGCGGCCTCGGGGCCGATGTCGCCCAGCCCGAGCACGGCGCTGCCGTCGGAGACGACGGCCACCGTGTTTCGCTTGATGGTGAACTCGAACGCCTTCGCCCGATCGGCCGCGATCTCCTGGCACACCCGCGCGACCCCGGGCGTGTAGGCCATCGAGAGGTCGTCGCGCGTCTTCAGCGGAAAGCGGTTGTGCTGCTCGATCTTCCCGCCGCGATGCATCGCAAGCGTCCGGTCGACGTAGTCGAGCACTCGCGCACCGCGGGTCGACCCGATCGCCCGCAGGATCTGCTCCCAATGCTCCTGGTCGCGAGCGTCGATCGTGAACTCCCGCACCCGCTTGCCCTCGCTCCCGGCCCCGGGCACCAGATCGACCCCCTGCAGGGCCCCACCGGCCTCGGCGATCGCGCCCGTGAGCTTCCCCAGCGGCTCCTGCCGCGCGTCGAGCTCGACCCGAACGGTGACCGAGAACTGGGCCTGGGCGGGAGTGGTGGCCACGGGCGCGCGATTCTACGCGGGCGTGGGTAGGGGGCCGGGGGTGTGCCCCGGACCGTCGGCCTCCGTCGAGCGGGGGCCGGGGGTGTGCCCCGGACCGTCGGCCTCCGTCGAGCGCCGGCGATACGCAAGGGTCGGTGGCGTTTGTGACCGGGTGGTGCACTGACCGGTTGAGGTCAAGCACTAAAGGGGGGCAAGCCGGGGCGGATTGCGGGACGCGGGGGAGAACTCAGCGGTATTGGCGCCTTCGTGAGTATCCGGTTTGCTCAGGCTGCGCCGAGGAGGCGCCTGGCGGGGTCCGGTGCTCGAGCGCCCCGGCCACCGCGTTGTGCGCAGCGGGTCGGGCGGCAAGGGAAGCGCCACGGAGCCGGCTCCCGCCCCCCGCCGAGATGGCTTGAACCGTACATATGCACCGGCTCGAGCCATCTCGGCCGCCGGCGCTTGGCACCCGAGCTCGTCGCGGGCGCGCTCGTGCGAGGACCTGACGTAACCGGATACTCACGTGGCGCCTTATTGCCGGTATCCGGCAAGAAAGCGCCAATCCCGACCAAGTGGTGGCCCGGATCGCCTCTCGCCAGCACGGCGTGGTCTCCTACGAGCAGCTGATCGCGGCCGGCTTGACACCCAGCGGGGTCGCTCGCCGGGTCCGCGCCGGGCGCCTGCATCGCATCCACCGGGGCGTCTATGCGGTCGGGCACCGCGGCCTCTCCAACGAGGGCCGCTGGATGGCGGCAGTGCTCGCCTGCGGCCCCGATGCGGCGCTAAGCCACCGAAGCGCGGCCGAGCTCTTGGGCCTGCTGCGCCCGAGAGAGAACGCCTGGGTCCACGTCACGATCCCCGGCACGGCCGGACGCAAGCGACGACGTGGCATCCACCTCCACCGCCCCCCTACCTGACCAACCCGCTGACGACCACCCGCAACGGCATCAGAGTCACCACCCCGGCGCGAACCATCGCCGACCTGAAGCGCACCGCGCCCGCCCACGAGGTCCGCCGCGCCACCCGCCAGGCCGAATTCCTCGGCCTCCCGCTCGACCACCCCACCGACGGCACCCGCAGCGACCTCGAGCGCCTCTTCCTGTCCATCTGCCGTCGCCACCGCCTCCCGAAGCCCGAGGTGAACGCCCAGATCGGCCCCTACAAGGTCGACTTCCTCTGGCGCGAGCACCGCCTCGTGGTCGAAACCGACGGCTGGATCTACCACCGCGGCCAGCAGGCGCTCGAGGACGACCACGCCCGCGACGCAGAGCTTCGCCTGCGCGGCTACACCGTGATCCGCTTCACCGACCGCCGGCTCGAGGCCGACCCGGCGGGGGTGGCGGCCGACGTCCGGGGCCTACTGGGGTGACGATCGCTTGAGCCCGAACCGCTCGAACAGCGGCTCGCGGTCCACGTGCAGCTCCAGTCGCACCACCTTGCCGTGGCGAAACCCGAACACGTTCGCGCCCCGCTGGTCGATGGGGACGTCGCTGCCCTTTCCGTGAGCTTCGAGGCGGACCAGCGCGAGCACTTCATCACCGACCTCGGTCAGCTCCTCGAGCCGCACCGTCCACCCCGAGAAGCTGCGCAGCCAATCACGCCATACGTCCGCCGTCTCGGTGAGGCCGTGCGTGGGGCTGCCGAAGGTTCCGACCATCTCGATCTCCGGGTGTGCCCAGTCGGCGGCGCTGAAGTCACCTTGCTCCCAGGCCCGATAGATCTCCCGAACCAGCTCGACGTTCGCAGACGCCACCGCCGCAGTATCCCCGAGCAAGCCGGGTCCGAGCCTAAGATCAAGCCCGGTGGCCAAGTCCAAGCAGAAGCCCGACCAAGAGCTCTTCCTGATCGACGGGAACTCGCTCGCCTACCGCGCCTTCTTCGCCCTGCCCGAGTCGATCGCCACCGCCGACGGGCGACCGACGAACGCGATCTACGGGTTCGCGTCGATGATGGCCAAGATCCTCATCGACCACAGCCCGAAGGGGGTGATCGTCGCTTGGGACGCGGGCATGTCCGGGCGTGAGGTCGAGTACAAGGAGTACAAGGCCGGCCGGCCGTCGCGGCCCGACCTGCTTGCCGAGCAGTGGCCCCACCTGGCGCCTCTCGCCGAGGCGTTCGGGTTCCGAAACGTCAAGGTCGAGGGCTGGGAGGCCGACGACGTGATCGCCACCCTGACCCGCGAGGCGCGCGAGGCCGGGATCCCGGTGATGATCGTCTCCGGCGACCGCGACGTCTACCAGCTCGTCGGCGACGGGGTGCGGGTGATGACCACCTCGCGCGGGGTCACCGACACGAAGGTCTACGACGCCGAGGGCGTTGTCGAGCGCTACGGGGTGCCGCCCGAGCTCGTCGCCGACCTCATCGGGCTCAAGGGCGACACCTCGGACAACATCCCCGGGATCCCGGGGATCGGCGACAAGACCGCGGCCCAGCTCCTCCAGCAGTTCGGCGACCTCGAGACCGTGCTCGGCTCGGTCGACCAGATCTCGGGCCCGAAGCGAAAGCGGAACCTGATCGAGTACGCCGACGACGCCCGGATCTCGAAGCAGCTCGCGACGCTCAAGGAGGACGTCGAGGTTCCGATCGACGTCGCGGACGAGATGCGCGGCGCCCCCGACCGCTCGAAGCTCCGCGACATCGGCGCCGAGTTCGAGCTCCGGGTGGTGATCCAGCGCCTCGACGAGGAGTGGGACGAGGTCGTGCCGGGCCGCGCGGTCGAGGAGACGATCGAGGTCGAGGCGGTCGAGGGCACGCCCGCGGACCTCGGCGACCCGCTGTCGCTCGCCGTGAGCGATGGTCGCTGGGCGGGAAGCGACGGCGAGCAGGTGGTCGCGGGCGACGCGCCGTCGATGGACCGGCTCGCTGCCGAGCTGCGCGGCCGACCGCTGGTCGCCCACGACGTGAAGTCGCTCGGCGGTGGCGGGAGGCGGGGGCTGCTGGCGGTCGCCGGCCCGGGGGCGCTCGACCTCGCCCACGACACGATGGTCGCCGCGTACCTGATCGACCCGGCGCGGCGCACCTACGACCTCCACGAGCTCGCCGCCGACGCCGGCCTCGCCGCCGCGCCCGCCGGCGCGGACGAAGGCCAGCTCAGCCTCGCCGCCGAGGAGGGCGACGCAACCGGGGACCCCGCCGTCGACGCGCGGCTCACCCACGAGCTGGCAGCCCGCCAGCGCGAGCGACTCGCGGACTTCGGCGTCGAGCGGGTGCTGAACGAGGTCGAGATGCCGCTGATCGAGGTGCTCGCGGCGATCGAGCGGATCGGGATCAAGCTCGACGCCGAGCGCCTCGCCGAGATCGGCGAGGGGATGGCCGATCAGATCACCGAGCTCGAGCGCCAGATCTTCGACCACGCCGGGCACGAGTTCACGATCGGCTCCCCCCAGCAACTCGGGCAGGTGCTCTTCGACGAGCTCGCGCTGACCAAGAAGCGGCGCGGCAAGACAGGCTTCTCGACTGACGCCAGGGTGCTGTCGCAGATCCGCGACGAGCATCCGATCGTCGCCAAGGTCGAGCGCTGGCGCGAGCTGACCAAGCTCAGGAACACCTACCTCGACGCGCTGCCCGCGCTGATCGATCCCGAGACCGGCCGCATCCACACCACCTTCAACCAGGTGGCGACCACCACCGGCAGGCTCTCGAGCACGAACCCGAACCTCCAGAACATCCCGATCCGCTCGGAGGTCGGGCGCCCGGTGCGCTCGTGCTTCGTCGCCGAGCGCGGCAAGCGCCTCCTGTCGGCCGACTACAACCAGGTCGAGCTGCGGGTCCTCGCGCACGTCGCCGGCGAGCGCGTGCTGCGCGAGCTCTTCGCCTCGGGCGAGGACGTCCACGCCGCGACCGCCGCGGGGATCGTCGGCGCCGATCCCGACGCGATCACGCCGGCGGAGCGCTCGAAGGCGAAGATGGTCAACTACGGGATCGCCTACGGCCTCTCGGCGTTCGGGCTCGCCGACCGGCTCCAGATCGAGCGCGACGAGGCGGCGACCTACATCGAGCGCTACTTCGAGCGCTTCCCGGCCGTGAAGCGGTTCATCGACCAGACGATCGCCCGCGCTGAGGAGACCGGGCACGTGACCACCCTGATGGGCCGCCGGCGCAACATCGGAGAGCTGCGCTCGGGCCAGCGCCAGCGCCGCCTGCTCGGCGAGCGACTCGCGGTCAGCACCGTGGTCCAGGGCAGTGGGGCCGACATCATCAAGCTGGCGATGGTCCGCTGCCAGAACGCCCTCATGGACGCCGGGATGGAGACCCGGCTGGTGCTCCAGATCCACGACGAGCTGCTGTTCGAGGGCCCCGCCGGGGAGATCGACGACGCCACCGAGCTGGTCAGGCGGGAGATGTGCGGAGCGTTCGAGCTCGACCCTCCGCTCGCCGTCGATATCGGCGTCGGCAAGGACTGGCTGGCGGCGAAGTGAGGCGGAGTGCGACAGCACGAAGCCGAGCCCGGCCGCTGTTGAGGCCGCTGCTTGTGAGGCGGAGTGCGACAGCACGAAGCCGAGCCCGGCCGCTGTTGAGGCCGCTGAAGTGACGGTGTCGCGAACAGGGAGGGGCTGATGGACCGGGGCGTAGCGGTGTTCGTGATGGCGGCCATGGGGGGGCTGATCGCCCTCCAGCCGGCGATCAACGCGGGGCTGGGCCGCGCGACCGGGAACATCGCCGCGGCGCTGGTTTCGTTCGTGGTCGGGACGCTGCTGCTCGCGGCGCTCGTCGGGATCAGCGGCCAGGCGGACGGGCTCGGCTCGACCTTCGAGGTTCCCTGGTACTACCTGCTCGGTGGGGTGCTCGGCGCCGCCTGGGTGTTCACGGCCCTGGTCACGGTGAGCTCGATCGGCGCCGGCGGCGTCGCCGCGGCGACGATCACCGGCCAGCTCACCGGCTCGATCGTGCTCGACCGCCTGGGCGTACTCGGCCTCGACCAGGAGCCGATCACCTTCGAGCGGGTGCTCGGCGCCCTGTTGTTGCTCGTCGGGACCTACCTAATAGTTCGCTAGGCCGCCACGCGCAGCGCCGCCTTCGGGGCCGGCGCCGGAATCGCGCGGGCGAACGAGGGGTGGGCGATGCGCAGGTAGTGCCCGAAGGACCAGCGCAGGAACGACTCGCGCTCCATCCCGTGCAGGGCCAGCGCCAGCACGCGCGGCGGCACCCGCGGGATCAGGCGCTGGACCCGCAGCATCCACCGGTAATGCCACTCGTGGCGAGCCGAGAAGTCGCCGTAGCGTCGCAGCGCCGTCTCGGCCGTGGCCCGGCCATCTACCACCCGGCGCAGCTCGCGACCGCAGGCGATGGCGAAGTAGAACGCGGTGCGGATCCCCTCCGCGGTCAGCGGCAGGCAGTGCCCGGCCGAGTCGCCGACGAAGAAGATTCCGTCCGCCGTCGCCGGGCGCAGCTTGTGCGGGATCCAGTTGCCCTGGTAGCGAACCGGGTCGCGGGCAAGATCGGCGGCGAGTCGGACCGTCGGCTCCTTGACGTGAAAGCGCGGGTCGAACGAGCCGACCCCGACCCGGACCTCGTCGGCGGCGGGGAAGCTCCACGAGTAGCCGGCGGGGACGTAGCCGCGGTCGATCCAGATCTCGAGCTCGTCGCTCGCCCCCCACGGGTGCACCTCCAGTCCCCGCGAGAGCGGCCCATCGGGCGGCTGGTAGCCACCGCCTTCGGCCGCCAGCACCCGCTTCCACCCCAGGGCGTCGACCACCAGCGGCGCGGTCAGCGTGCCGCGATCGGTCTCCACGGCGACCGATGACTGGCGACTGGCGACTGGCGACTGGCGACCTTGGACCGTCGCCGTCTCAAACCCGGCGTCGCACTGCTCGAACAGCAGCTCGCAGAGCTCGCGGTAGTCGAAGGTGGAGAACGTCCACGGCAGCCGCATCCGCGCCGTGGTGTGCGGGGTGTGGATCACCAGGGTGTCGAAGGTCTGGCGCAGCGACTCGCCGACGCCCATCGCCTCGAGCCAGCCGGTGGGCGCAGCGCAGGCGGAGGTCTGACGCTCGCCGACCTCGTAGCGGTCGACGATCAGCGTCCGGGCGCCGCTTCCGGCGAGCTCTCGCGCGACCGCGAGCCCGGCGAAGCTAGCCCCGCAGACGAGTACGTCGTAGTCGCCGCGAAGCGGCGTGCGCTGCGCTCCACGCTTGGTTCGTCGCTCAGGCATAGGAGGCCGATTCTGCCATCATTGGCCGTCGTGCCTGCGCCCGAAGCAACCACGGAGGCCGCTCCCGAGAGCGCTCTGGCAACGACACCGGCGGCCCCCGAGGCCGGCTCGAATGACCTCATGGTCGAGGTCGACGGACGGATGGTCCCCGACTACGACTCGACGATCAAGCCCTTCAAGGAGGGCGACGTGGTCAGCGGCGACGTCGTTCGCATCGACAAGGACGAGGTCCTCGTCGACATCGGCTACAAGTCGGAGGGGGTCATCCCCGCCAACGAGCTCTCGATCCGCCGCTCGGTCGATCCCTCCGAGGAGGTCTCGCTCGGCGAGCACGTCGACGCCCTGGTCCTGACCAAGGAGGACCAGGAGGGCCGGCTCGTGCTGTCGAAGAAGCGGGCCCGCTTCGAGAAGGCCTGGCGCCGGATCGAGGCGGCGGCCGAGTCCGGCGAGCCGGTGGAGGGCACGGTGATCGAGGTCGTCAAGGGCGGGCTCATCCTCGACCTCGGCGTGCGCGGCTTCCTGCCCGCCTCCCTGGTCGATATCCGCCGCGTCCACAACCTCGACGAGTTCAAGGGCCAGCCGCTCGAGTGCAAGGTGATCGAGCTCAACCGCTCGCGCAACAACGTCGTGCTGTCGCGTCGCGCTGTGCTCGAAGAGGAGCGCAAGGAGGTCCGCGAGCAGATCCTCGGCCGCCTGCAGCCGGGAATGGTCGTCGAGGGCAAGATCTCCAACATCGTCGACTTCGGTGCCTTCGTCGACCTCGAGGGCATCGACGGGCTGATCCACATCTCCGAGCTCTCCTGGAGCCATGTCAATCACCCCTCGGAGGTGCTCTCGATCGGCGAGACGGTGCGGGTGAAGGTGCTCGACATCGACCGCGACCGCCAGCGGATCTCGCTCGGGCTCAAGCAGACCCAGGAGGACCCGTGGCAGCGGGTGCTGAACGAGTACAAGCCCAACGACATCCTCGAGGGCAAGGTGACCAAGGTCGTCGCCTTCGGCGCCTTCGTCGAGATCGTCCCCGGGGTCGAGGGCCTGGTGCACATCTCCGAGCTCGCCGAGCATCACGTCGAGAACCCCGGCGAGGTCGTCCAGCCGGGCCAGGAGACCTGGGTGCGGATCCTCGAGATCGACGAGGAGCGGCGCCGGATCTCGCTCAGCGTCAAGCGCGCCCAGGCAAACGACAACCTCCCACTTCGCGACCTGATCCCGCCCGAGCTGACCGAGACCGCGCAGCAGCCCGAGCAGCCGCCGGCCGAGGTCCCCGACCTCGATCTCTCCGAGGAGGTCTACCCCGAGCCGCCCCCCGCGGCCGAGGGCAACGGCGAGGCGGAGACGCCGGAGGCAGAGAGCAACGGCGAGGCCCCCGAGGCCCCGGCGCCCGACGCCGAGCCCGCACGGCGCGACGACTCCTAAGCTCCCGCCCGCGACGACTCCTAAGCTCCGCGCGGTGGCCTCTGCCGCGCCCCCCCAGGCTCCCGTCCTCGTCGGCCTGACCGGCGCCGTCGCCGCCGGAAAGTCGGAGGCGCTCGCGGCGCTCGAGCGCCTCGGCGCCGCGACGCTGTCGAGCGACGCGGTCGTGCATGAGCTGCTCGAGACCGAGCGCGTGCGCGACCTGCTGGTCGGCCGCTGGGGACCGGAGGTAGCGCCCGAGGGCCGCATCGACCGCGCCCAGGTGGGCGAGATCGTCTTCGCCCGCCCCGATGAGCTCGGGTGGCTGGAGGCGACCCTCCACCCGCTGGTTGGCGAGCGGATCGCGGCGTGGGCCGGGGGGCTGCCGGCGTCGGCGCGAATCGCGGTGGTCGAGGTGCCGCTGCTGTTCGAGACCGGAATGGACGGCCACTTCGACGCCACGATCAGCGTGATCGCGCCGGAGGCGGTGCGCGCCGAGCGTGCGGGAACGCGAGACGCGCCCGGGCTCGCCGGGCGCACGGGGCGCCAGCTGACCCAGGAGGAGAAGGCGAAGCGCGCGACCTATGTGGTCCGCAACGACGGCAGCCTCGACGAGCTCGAGGCCGAGCTCGCCCGCCTGCTCGCCGACCTCGAGGCCGGCTCGAGATGACCCGCACGCGGCTGCTCGTGCTGGTCGCCGCCGCCGCGGTTGCGGGCGCCGCGGCGATCACGCTGATCCTCTTCGAGGACGCTATCCGCGAGGTGACCCTGCCGCTGCGCCACGACGACATCGTTCGCCAGCAGGCCGAGGAGAAGGATCTCGACCCGGCGCTGATCGCGGCCGTGATCTACGCCGAGTCGAAGTTCCGTGAGGGTGAGGTCTCCGACGCCGGCGCCCGGGGACTGATGCAGGTGACGCCGAGGACGGCGCTCGCGATCGCCGAGCAGACCGGCGGCTCCGAGTTCGTCGTCGCCGACCTCGACGACGCCCAGATCAACATCAGCTACGGGAGCCGTCACCTGCGCGACCTGCTCGACGCCTACGCCGGCAACCTGATCGCCGCGCTCGCCGCCTACAACGCCGGCGGCGGCAACGTAGACGAGTGGGGCGGGGACGGCCTCGAGGCCGACGACATCCGCTTCGAGGAGACCCGCGCCTACGTCGACGAGGTGCTCGAAAAGCGCGACGAGTACCGCGAGAACTACGCCGACGACCTCGGACTCGGCTGAGTAGCCTCGATCCTTGCTGATCGCCTGGGTGCTGTTCCCTGCCGTGCTCACAGCGCTCGCGGGTGGCTGTGGCCTGCTGGTGGAGCGCGCGCTCGGGGCGCAGTTGCCCGGAGCCCTGCTGGCCCCCGTCGGGCTCGCGGTGGTGGTCGTCATCGGAGGGTTCCTCACCCTCGCCGATGCGACCGCCGAGCTCACTACCCCGGTGGTCGTCGCGGTCGCCGCCGCCGGCCTGGCCGCGGGCCTGCGTGCGCACCCGCTGCGTGGTTGGGGCTGGCCGGCGGCCGCGGCGGCCTCGGCGTTCGGCCTCTACGCGGCGCCGATCGTGCTCTCGGGCGAGGCCACCTTCGCCGGCTACATCAAGCTCGACGACACCGCCACCTGGATGGCGCTCACCGACCGGGTGATGGAGCACGGGCGCAGCCTCGACGGCCTCGCCCCCTCGACCCACGAGGCGACGCTCGCGTTCAACCTCGACGACGGCTATCCGATCGGCGCCTTCCTGCCGCTCGGCGTCGGCCACGAGCTGATCGGCGAGGACGTCGCATGGCTGATTCAGCCGTACATGGCCTGGCTCGGGGCGCTGCTCGCGCTGGCGCTATGGCAGATCTCGGGCTCGCTGCTGGAGTCCGGGGCACTGCGGGCCCTCGTCGCCGTCGGCGGGTCCCAATCGGCGCTGCTCTACGGCTACTACCTGTGGGGCGGGGTGAAGGAGGTCGCCGCTGCCGCGCTGCTCGCCACCGCGGTGCCGCTCGCGCTGGCGGCGGTCTCGAGCCGAGGCCATCCGCGGGCTGTGGTTGCGCCCGCCGTCGTCTGCGCGGCCCTGATCGGTGTACTGAGCGCAGGCGGTACGTTGTGGCTGGCGTCTGCGCTGCTCGGTGCGCTCGCGCTCCTCGCCGCGGGCGCCGGCAGGCGGCCGGCGCTTCGCGCCGCCGCCTGGGCGACCGGGCTCGTGGCACTACTCTCGCTGCCCGTCCTGCTCGCCGGCGGACTGCTGCCACCGACTTCGTCGCCGCTGACCAGCTCGGGCGCCCAGGGAAGCCTGTTCGGTGCGCTCGAGCCGGGGCAGGTCGCAGGCATCTGGCCGGCGGGAGACTTCCGTCTCGACCCCGGCGCGCGCACTTCGACCTACGCGCTCGTCGCGCTCGTCGCGGTGGCCGCCGCCGGCGCGCTCGTCCTCGCCTGGCGCCGTCGGGAGTGGGCGCTGCCCCTATACGTCTGCGGCACGCTTTCGGCGTGCGCCGTGATCTGGGCGCTGGGCTCTCCGTGGGTCGCCGGCAAGGCGCTCGCGACCGCCTCGCCGGCGCTCCCGCTCGCGGCCGCACTCGCCGGGGCCGCGCTCTACGCCCGCGGCCTGCGGGTGGAGGGAGGCGCCCTGCTGCTGGTGGTCCTGGGCGGGGTCTTGTGGTCGAATGCGCTCCAGTACCGCGACGCCAGCCTCGCCCCCCGCGACCAGCTCGCCGAGCTCGAGCTGATCGGCGAGGCGATCGCCGGCCAGGGGCCGACGCTGATGACCGAGTACCAGCCCTACGGCGCGCGCCACTTCCTGCGCGAGGCCGACCCGGAGGCGGCATCGGAGCTGCGCCGGCGGCCGGTGTCGCTGCGCGACGGCGGAACGCTGGCCAAGGGCGAGACGGCCGATACCGACAGACTCGATCCGGCGGGCCTCCACCTCTACCGAACGCTGGTCCTTCGCCGGTCACCCTCCCAGAGCCGCCCGCCGCTGGACTACCAGCTCTCCTGGCGCGGGCGCTTCTACGAGGTCTGGCAGCGCTCGGGCGCGGACGGCGAGGCGCCGGCCCGGTTGGCACTCGGCGCCGGGGCCGAGCCGACCGCGCGGCCGGCGTGCCCCGAGGTCCTGGAGCTCGCCGACGGCTCCGGACCCCGCGACACGCTGGCCGCGGCCCACCGGCCGAAGGCCATCGTGGTGCGGATGTCGGGAGCCGAACGTCCCGACGACTGGACCCTGGAGTCGAGCCCGAGGGCGATCGTGCCCCGAAGCTCCGGCTCGCTCGAGGTAGACGCGAGCGTGCCGGCCGATGATCGTTACGGGTTCTGGCTGCGAGGATCGGTGCGCCCCGCGGTCGAGCTGAGCGTCGACGACTCGGTCGTCGGCGAGGTGCGCCACCGGCTCAACCACGAGGGCCAGTACGTTGAGCTTGGGGCCGCGAGGCTCACGCGCGGCGAGCATCGAGTGAAGCTCGAGTTCTCGGGCGCCGACCTGAGCCCGGGCAGCGGCGCGGGCGGTTCTGCGATCGGCCCGCTGGTGCTCGCCCGCTCGGAGGCCTCCGAGGTGCGGATCACCACCGTGTCCGCCGCCCGCGCCCGCCTGCTCTGCGGCCGGCGCTGGGATTGGATCGAGTTGCGGCCCAAACCCACCACATCATCAGCGGCTGGAGCGGCAGCCGGCCCCACAGCATCCAGGCCGGGATCCGGTCGGCGGGCACGCCGCGCATGGCGACGTCGGCGGGATTCGTCGCCGTGTAGACGTTGGCGGGGAAGACCGCGACGAGCAGGGCAAGCATCCACCAGCGCCCGAAGCCGCGGGTCGCCGGAGGGATCACCGCGAGCCCGCCGATGATCTCGGCCGCCCCGCTGACCACGACCGCCTCCCGGTGCATCGGCACGTACGGCGGCATGATCGCGGCATAGTCGCGGGGGCGGACGAAATGCATCGTCCCCGCGAAGGTGAAGAAGGCGGCGAGCAAACGCTGCGAGCGGGTCACCGCAAGGATCCTCTCAGGCGCGACCTACCGTCGCTTGGGGTAACCGTTTTGCGGTATCGTCGTTCATGGGGAATCAACTGGACGTTAGGGGAGTGTCAAATGAAGTCTTCGTGTCGTAGAGCGGCGTTCGTTGCGTCCATGGCTGCCGTCGCAGCGGCGGCGCTCCCCGCGTCGGCGGGCGCCCAGGCCAGCGCCTATCCGCCGAACCCCGAGTCGATCTTCTTCTCCACCAGCGCCGGCGGCTGGACCGGGTCGACCGACTCGACCGGGCTCTGCATCGCGCCGCTCACTTGCCCGACGATCACCAACAGCTTCGTTGCCAGCGGCGGCACCTTCGGCGACGGCGACGGCTTCCTCCGCACCGAGGCATCGGGCCTGGCGGAGGCGGCCGGCACCTCGCAGGGCATCTGGACCAGCCCCGCGTTCACCTACAACGGCGCTGCGGGCCAGCCGCCGACCGACATCGTGCTCAGCCTCGCGAGCAAGTCGGATCTCGCCGCGCTGCTCTCGGTCGCCAGCGGGCTCAACGGCAGCATCGAGCTGGTCGACGTGACCGCCGGCGGGGTGGCGAGCCGGCTGGTGAACGAGGCGCCGATCTCGCACACCTCGACCTGGACCCGGGTGCCGCTGGTGGTCATCAACCCGGGCCAGCTCGTGATCGGGCGCGATTACCAGATCCGGATCATCACCGAGCTCGACTACACGGCCGACGTGCTGCCGTCGGGCAGCGTCGACTACGACGACGTGATCATGATCGCGCTCCGCGACGGCGCGGGCGACGGTAACGGCGGCGGGCCCGGCGGCGGCGTCGGCGGCATCGGCGGCGGGGTCGGCGTGTTCGATGGCCGCAACCTGTTCCTGAAGCTGAAGTGCCTCGGGGTGAAGAAGAACGGCAAGTGCCGGGTGCGGGCGACCGCGCTGACGAGCAAGAAGGGCAAGCGGCTCACCTTCCCGATCCAGCGCAAGGTGAAGAAGAAGGGCAAGGTCGTGCGGATGCGGGTGCGGTTCCAGTTCCGCAAGCGGCTGGAGCGGCAGCGCAACGTCATCCTGCGCTCGAAGGTCACCACCGGCAGCCTCAACGACCCGGACAAGAAGAAGATCAAGTTCCGCAAGATTCGGATCATCGACCGGAGCCCGTAAACCGGCGCGGGCTACTCGAGACGCGTAGCGGGCGGGCGCGACGGAGCCGCCCGCTATCGTCGCTTCGGTGTCGCAGTTCAAGCTGAACCCGGCCTACAGCGCCACCGCCGATCAGCCGAAGGCGATCGCGTCGCTGGCCGAGGGCCTGGAGGCGGATGAGCGCGGGCTGACCCTGCTCGGCGCGACCGGGACCGGGAAGACGTTCACGATGGCCGGGGTGATCGAGCGCGTCCAGCGTCCGGCGCTGGTGATCGCCCACAACAAGACGCTCGCCGCCCAGCTCTGCAACGAGTTCCGCGAGTTCTTCCCCGACAACCGGGTCGAGTACTTCGTCTCCTACTACGACTACTACCAGCCCGAGGCCTACGTCCCCGCGCAGGACCTCTACATCGAGAAGGACTCGTCGATCAACGACGAGATCGATCGCCTCCGCCACGCCGCCACCGCCTCGCTGCTCGCCCGCCGCGACGTGGTCATCGTCGCCTCGGTCTCCTGCATCTTCGGGATCGGCTCGCCGGAGCTGTACAAGCGCCAGATGCAGCTCTTTCAGGTCGGCGAGTGGATCGACCGGGACGGCCTGTTCCGCAAGCTGGTCGGGATGCAGTACACGCGGAACGACACCGCGCTCACCCGTGGCACCTTCCGCGCCAAAGGCGAGGTCCTCGAGATCTTCCCCGCCTACGCCGAGACCGCCTACCGGGTCAGCCTCTTCGGCGACGAGGTCGAATCGATCCAGCATTTCGACCCGCTCACCGGCGAGGTCCTCGACCAGATCGACCACGTCGCGGTCTGGCCGGCGAGCCACTACGTCACCGAGGAGGACACGCTCGAGCGGACCGTGGTCGAGATCAAGCGCGAGCTCGACCAGCGCATCGCCTGGCTCGAGGAGCGCGGCAAGGAGCTCGAGGCCCACCGGCTCATGCAGCGGACCCAGTACGACATCGAGATGCTCAAGGAGCTCGGCTTCACCTCGGGGATCGAGAACTACTCGCGGATCCTCGACGACCGCCCGCCCGGCTCGCCCCCGCACACGCTGATCGACTATTTCCCCGACGACTTCGTCGTCTTCGTCGACGAGTCGCACCAGACGATCCCCCAGCTCGGCGGCATGTACGAGGGAGACCGCTCGCGCAAGCAGACGCTGGTCGACTTCGGCTTCCGGCTGCCGTCGGCGCTCGACAACCGGCCGCTGAAGTTCGACGAGTTCCTCGACCGGGTCGGCCAGTTGGTGATGGTCTCGGCGACCCCCGGCGAGTTCGAGCGCGGGTTCGGCGCCCGGATCGTCGAGCAGATCGTGCGCCCAACCGGGATCGTCGACCCCGAGGTCGAGCTGCGCGAGACCCGCAACCAGATCGACGACCTTATGAACGAGGTTCGCCGCCGCGCCGAGGCCGGCGAGCGCACGCTGGTCACGACGCTGACCAAGAAGATGGCCGAGGACCTGACCGCCTACCTGCTCGAGCACGGCTTCCGGGTCCGCTATCTGCACTCCGAGGTCGACACCCTGGAGCGGATCCAGATCGTCCGCGACCTGCGCCTCGGCGAGTACGACGTGCTCGTCGGCGTCAACCTCCTGCGCGAGGGGCTCGACCTGCCGGAAGTCTCGCTGGTGGCGATCCTCGACGCCGACAAGGAGGGCTTCCTGCGCGGCGAGACCAGCCTGATCCAGACCATCGGACGCGCCGCGCGCAACGTCCGCGGCCGGGTGCTGATGTACGCCGACAAGGAGACCGAGGCGATGCGCAAGGCGATCTCCGAGACCGACCGCCGGCGCGAGATCCAGCTCGCCTACAACCGCGAGCACGGGATCACCCCGGAGACCGTGCAGAAGGGGATCTCCGACATCGCCGAGTTCCTCTCGATGGAGAGCCGCGCCGCGCCCTCGCGCCGGCGCCGGGTGCGCAGCGACGGCGACGGGGAGCCGCTCAGCCCCGAGCAACTCGAGAAGATCATCGTCGAGCTCGAGGAGGAGATGCTCGCCGCGGCCGAGGACCTTCGCTTCGAAGAGGCGGCCCGGATCCGCGACGAGCTCAAGGAGCTTCGGCGCGACCTCGAGGCGCTGCGGGCCACGTAGTGCACCCACTAGTGCACCCGGCCGCACTGGCGCTGGGGGCGTGAGCGGCTTGAAGCGGGGCCTCGCCGCGTTCGCGATCGGGCAGGCGGCCGTCGTGCTGCTGGTCGGCGCGGCGCCGAACGCGGACGAGGACGGGGAGGCGCGGCGGGCGGCCGCGGGCGCGCGCAGCGACGTCGTCGGGCGGTCGGTCGAGGGGCGGGCGATCGTCGCCCGCCGGACCGGCGACGACGGCGCCGCGCGCACCGTGCTCGTCGTCGGCTCGATCCACGGCGACGAGACCCAGGGCCACCGGGTGATCCGGCGCCTCCGCCGCCACCACGACCGCCGCCTCGGCGGCGTCGACGCGTGGACGATCACGACCGTCAATCCCGACGGGGTCGACGCCGGCACGCGGAAGAACGCCCACGGAGTCGACCTCAACCGCAACTTCGGCCACGATTTCGACCCCGCCCTGTCGGGCGGCTATGAGTCCGGCCCCGGACCGTTCTCGGAGCCGGAGTCGCGAGCGGTTCGCGGCCTCGTGCGGCGGATCAGGCCCGACCTGACGATCTGGTACCACCAGCCCTGGGGCGTGACGTTGGTCCCCTGCAACCACACCGGCGACGTCGCTCGCCGCTACGCCCGCCTCTCGGGGCTGGCGCCGCGCGACTGCCACCCCTACCCGCCGGGGAGCGCGACGAGCTGGCAGTACCACCGCTTCGGCGAGCCCGCGTTCGTGGTCGAGCTCCCCGGCCGGCGGCTGCGGCAATCCGAGGTCCGCCGCCACGCACGCGCGGTCGCGACCCTGGCGGAGCGGTAATCTCGCCCCATGGCAGACGCGGAGAAGATCGTTCACGACGTCGCCGAGCGAGTGCGCGAGATGGTCACCGAGGCCGAGCAGCGCGCCGCCGAGATCGTGAGTGAGGCCGAGGGGGAGGCGAAGCGGATTCGCGACCGCGCCGAGGCCGAGGCGCGCGAGCGGCTGGCCGAGGTCAGCAGCGCGCTCGACGAGGTCCGGGGGAAGCTCGGCTCCGCCGGCGGCGGTGGCGCGGCGAGCCCGGGCCCGGCCGAGCCCCACGTCGACCCGACCGCTGCGGCCGAGGCCGAGGTCGAGCCGGGCCCGGCGACGATTCCCGAGCCCGAGCCACCCGACGTCCCCGAGCCCACTCCCGATCCGGTGCCCGACCCAGTCCCCAGCCCCGAGCCGGTGCCGGAGCCGAGCCCGGATCCGATGCCCGAGCCCGAGCCGCCCCCGGACGAGGGAACGCCGCCGGCGGCCGCCAACGGCGCCAGATCCGACGAGGTGGGCGCCCGGCTGGTGGCGCTCAACATGGCACTCGAGGGCGCCTCGCGCGAGCAGATCGAAGCCAAGCTCGCCGCCGACTACGACCTCGAGGACCGCGCCAAGCTGCTCGACGAGGTCATCGCCGCCGCGGGCAAGTAACCCCTCGGCCGCAGGCGCTCGGACGGCGAACGCCACGGGAACAGCCGTTCGCGTCCCTAGACTTTGCTCGGTGATGTCTCGCTCCGGGCAGATCTCGATCTCGGGTGCCCGCGCACACAACCTGAAGGGAATCGACGTCGCCCTCCCGCGCGAGGCGCTGGTGGTGATCACCGGCCTCTCGGGCTCGGGCAAGTCGAGCCTCGCCTTCGACACGATCTATGCCGAGGGCCAGCGCCGCTACGTCGAGTCGCTGTCCGCGTACGCGCGCCAGTTCCTCGGCCAGATGGAGAAGCCGGACGTCGACTCGATCGAGGGACTCTCGCCGGCGATCTCGATCGACCAGAAGACGACCTCCCGCAACCCCCGCTCCACCGTCGGCACGGTGACCGAGATCTACGACTACCTGCGCCTGCTCTGGGCGCGGATCGGGACGCCGCACTGCCACGCCTGCGGCCAGCCGATCGCCGGCCAGTCGCTCGAGCAGATCACCGACCGGGTGATGACCCTCGACGACGACACCAGGTTCATGGTCCTCGCCCCGGTCGTCCGCGAGCGCAAGGGCGAGTACGGACGGCTGCTCGAGGAGATGCGGACGCAGGGCTACGCGCGGGCGGTCGTCGACGGCGAGCTTCGCCGGCTGGACGAGGAGTTCGACCTCGACAAGAAGTACAAGCACGACATCTCGATCGTCGTCGATCGACTGGTGATGAAGGAGGGGCTGCGAAAGCGGCTCGCCGAATCCCTCGAGGCGGCCTCCCAGCTCGCCGAGGGGATCATCGAGGTCGAGCTGATGAACGGCGACCAGCGGGTCGCCGAGGGCCCCGGGTCGGCGGTGCTCAGCGGGCCAAGCGCCGGCAAGCGCGGCGAGGTGCTGATCTTCTCGGAGAAGTTCGCGTGCCTGAACTGCGGGACGTCGATGCCGGAGCTCGAGCCGCGGATCTTCAGCTTCAACTCCCCCCACGGCTGCTGCCAGCGCTGCCACGGGCTCGGCTTCCAGCGGGTGATCGACCCGGAGCTGATCGTGCCCGACCCGACCCTGTCGATCTCCGAGGGCGCACTCGAGCCGTGGACGAAGGCCGCCTCGATGTACCACCGGCGCCTGCTCGAGGCGGTCGCCGAGGCGAACGGAATCGCCGTCGACGTCGCCTGGCAGGACCTCTCCGCGCGCGACCGCAGGCTGTTGCTCGAGGGCACCGGCAGCCAGCGCCACACCGTCTCCTATCGCAACCGCTTCGGCCGCCGGCGCACCTACACGGTGCGCTTCGACGGCATGCTCTCGAGCCTCGAGCGTCGTTACGAGAACACCGACTCCGACAACACCCGCGAGCGGATCGAGGGGCTGATGGCGCTGCGACCGTGCCCTGCCTGCCACGGAGCCCGCCTGCGTCCCGAGAGCCTTGCGGTCACCGTCGGCGGACTCAACATCCACGAGTACACGCAGCTCTCGGCGCGGCGGGCGCTCGAGTGGATCGAGGAGCTCGAGCTGACCGAGACCCAGCGCGCAATCGCCAGGCTCGTCGTCCGCGAGATCGCCGAGCGGCTGCGCTTTCTCGACTCGGTCGGGATCGGCTACCTCTCGCTGGAGCGCGCCTCGGCGACGCTCTCCGGCGGCGAGGCGCAGCGGATCCGGCTCGCGACCCAGATCGGCTCGAGCCTGGTCGGCGTGCTCTACATCCTCGATGAGCCCTCGATCGGACTCCACCACCGCGACAACGAGAAGCTGATCGGGACGCTGGAGCGGCTGCGCGACCTCGGCAACACGGTGATCGTGGTCGAGCACGACGAGGGCACCATCCGCTCGGCCGACCACGTGGTCGACCTCGGCCCCGGGGCGGGCGAGCACGGAGGCGAGATCGTCGCCGAGGGCACGCCGGCGGAGATCCAGGGCACGCCGGAGTCGCTCACGGGCCAGTTCCTGGCCGGCGAGCGGACGATCGCGGTGCCCGAGGAGCGGCGCGAGCCCCGCTGCGAGCTCGTCGTCCGCAACGCCCGGCAGCACAACCTGAAGGGGATCGACGTCGCGATCCCGATCGGCGTCTTCTGCTGCGTGACCGGGGTCTCGGGCTCGGGCAAGTCGACCCTGGTCAACGAGGTCCTCTACCGCGCGGTGGCGAACAGGCTCCACCGCGCGCGGATGCGCCCCGGCGCCCACGACCGGATCGACGGGATCACCGAGGTCGACAAGATCATCAGCATTGACCAGTCGCCGATCGGGCGCACGCCGCGCTCGAACCCGGCGACCTACACCGGCGTCTTCGACCACATCCGCCAGCTCTACGCCGGCACCCGCGAGGCGCGGGCGCGCGGCTACAAGCCCGGGCGCTTCTCCTTCAACGTCAAGGGCGGGCGCTGCGAGGTCTGCCGCGGCGACGGCCAGATCAAGATCGAGATGCACTTCCTCCCCGACGTCTACGTCCCCTGCGAGCAGTGCCACGGGCGCCGCTACAACCGCGAGACGCTCGAGGTCCGGTTCAAGGGACGCAACGTCGCCGACGTGCTCGAGATGTCGGTCGCCGAGGCGCTCGAGTTCTTCTCACAGATCCCGAAGATCCGGCGCCGGCTGCAGACGCTGCACGACGTCGGCCTCGACTACATCCGCCTCGGCCAGCCGGCGACCGAGCTCTCCGGCGGCGAGGCACAGCGGGTGAAGCTCGCGACCGAGCTCTCCAAGGTTGCCACCGGGGACACCCTCTATATCCTCGACGAGCCGACGACCGGGCTTCACTTCGCCGACGTCGAGCGACTGCTCGAGGTCCTCGGGCGGCTGGTGGACCAGGGCAACACCGTGGTCGTAATCGAGCACAACCCCGACGTGATCAAGTCCGCCGACCGGATCGTCGACCTCGGCCCCGAGGGCGGCGAGGCCGGCGGCGAGCTGGTCGCGCTCGGCACCCCCGAGCAGGTCGCCGGGGTCGCCACCTCCCACACCGGCGAGTTCCTCCGCGACCTGGTCGAGCCCGAGGAGCCGGCGCCCAAGCCCCGCCGGGGGCGGGCCAAGAAGCGCCGCGAGCCGGTCGCCGCCTGAGGACGAGCGAGGCCCCGCGCTCGCGGCGGCGTTAGCTCAGAACCACCTGCGGGTTCGAGCCATGTAGTCGCAGTACGGCTGGCCGAACCTGCGCACCAGAGGCCTCGGTCGAGCTTGCGTCGAGCTCGGGCGCAAGCGCCATGGCCTCACGCGCGCCGGCAGGCGGCGACGTGCTCCTCGTTTCCCTCGAGCAGCTCCCGCGCCAGCTCGATCATCCGAACCACCCGGGGATCGGCGATCCGGTTGTAGGCGGTGCGGTGCTCACGCCGGGTGACTACGAACCCGCACCAGCGCAGGCACGCGAGGTGGTTGGACACGCTGGGCTGCGCGAGCCCGAGCCGATCGACCAGCTCGCCGACCGAAAGCTCGCCCTCGTCCGCCAGCGCCTCGAGGATGCCGAGCCGAGTGCGATCGCCGAGCACGCGGAAGTACTTGGCGAGGAGCTCGGCCTCGGTCGGCTCGATCGGAAGGCTGAACGGCGCCTCGAATCGGGCCGTGGCTGTCGTCATATGCGAAAGCGATGATATATCGTGGTTGGGGATGATGCGCGGAAGGGACGATCGTGCGCGTTCGATCGGCCCGGTCGGACGACTGGCCAGGGCGGCCGTGGGCCTGGCCCTGCTGGCGTGGGCGCTGTTCGGGCGCGAGCCGGAGTGGCTGGATCTCGTGCTGGGCCTGGTCGCCGCTCCGGCCGTCGTCACCGCCGTGCTCGCGGTCCGTGCGACTTGCTCGCCGGCAGGTCGGCTCTCGGCGACGGGCCCGCTGGCCCATTTCGCGACGGTCGCCGCCGGCGTCGCCTTGATCCTGATCCCGGTGACCGCGGGCCCAGCACTACTCTTCTTCGGCGCCTCGATGCTGGTCGCCGCGGCGGTCGCGAACGGCGGCTGCGAGGTGACCGCGATCTCGAACGTCGCCCTCCGCCGCGACGATCAGGTCGGCTGCGCCCTGTTCGCTCCGATCGATGTCGCGGAGCAGGGCCGGGCCGCCGCTCACGGGTAACCACCGCGGCCATCGTCTGAGAAGCTGCCCGCCGATGGGCGAGTTCGATGGCTGGCGTACCTGGTGGACGAAGCGGCGCTGGTATGAGCGCAACCGGCGGTGGCGGCGGCGGTGGCGGGTCAACCGGCACGCGGCGCGGGGTGGCTTCTACGTGCGCTACCCGGTCGAGGGGGAGGTGCTCGAGGCGCTCGATTCGGGCAGGCTGCGGGTGGGGGAGGGGACGCTGCTCGAGCCCGGGTGCTGGCTGACGCTCGCCCCCGAGGCGCGGATCGAGATCGGGCAGGGGTGCTTTCTCAACCGGGGCACGATGCTGGCGGCTATCGAGCGGATCGAGATCGGCGACCACGTGATGTTCGCCAACGGCTGCTTCGTCGGCGATGCCGATCATCGCTACGACGACCCCGACGTCCCGGTCACGTGGCAGGGGTTCGTCGCCCGCGGCCCGGTGCGGATCGGCGACAACGTCTGGTTCGGGGTCAACTGCGTCGTCACCGGCGGGGTCGAGATCGGCGACCGCGCGGTGATCGGCGCCAACTCCGTCGTCACCCAGAGCATCCCTCCGAACGCGATCGCCGCCGGGGCGCCGGCGAAGGTGCTGCGCGAGATCGAGTTCCGCCGAAGCCGGGGGCGCGCGTGATGGTTCGCCGCGGGACGTACTCGATCGTCGCCCGCGACGCGGCCAGCGGGGAGCTCGGGGTCGCGGTGCAGTCGCACTGGTTCTCGGTCGGCTCGATCGTCACCTGGGCGCGGGCGGGGGTCGGGGCGGTGGCGACCCAGTCGGTGGCCGAGGGCGCCTATGGACCGCGGATGCTCGAGCGGCTCGCGGACCGCGCGGAGCCCGGCGAGGCGCTGGCCGCAGAGCTCGACGGCGACGAGCTCGCCGGCTTTCGCCAGGTCGCCGCCGTCGACGCCGCGGGACGCGTGGCCGTCCACACCGGCGACGCCTGCATCCCGGACGCCGGCCACCAGGTGGCCGACGGCTACACCACGCAGGCCAACCTGATGGCCTCGCCCGGCGTCTGGCCGGCGATGGCGGGGGCCTTCGAGGCCGCGAACGGCCCGCTGGCGCGGCGGCTGCTGACCGCGCTCGAGGCCGGCGAGGCGGCCGGAGGCGACGTCCGCGGGCGGCAATCGGCGGCGATCCTCGTTGTGCCGGCGCGCGGCGAGGCCTGGGAACGCACGGTCGAGCTGCGGGTGGAGGACGCACCGGATTCGCTCGCCGAGCTCGCCCGGCTGCTCGACCTCCACGACGCCTACGCCCTCGCCGACGAGGCCGACTCGCTGGCCGCGAGCGAGCGCCACAGCGACGCGGCCGAGCTGTACCGGCGCGCCTCCGCCGCCGCGCCGGAAAGCATCGAGCTTCGCTTCTGGTCGGGCCTGGGGATGGCCGCCGCGGGCGACGTCGATGCCGGCGCCGTCGAGGTCGAGGCGGCGCTCGCGGCCCACGACGGCTGGCGCCTGCTGCTCGCCCGGCTCGGGCCCGAAATCGCCCCGGCCGCCGCCGCGGTGAGGGAGCGACTCGGCGTTGATGCCGAGGCTGAGTTGGGGCCGGGCGGGGGCGGGTAGCGGGATGGCCATGAAAGGTCGCTCGAGGGCCGTGCTCGCTTGCTCCGCCGTCGCCGTTCTCGGAGCCTGCGGGGAGAAGGATGAGCCGGATCCCGGTGCGGCGCCGTCAGTCGAGGCCGGCGGGGCGACCGCCGGCGACCAGCAGGCGGGCGCGGGTGGTGGCGCCGACCGCGAGCCGGAGCCGACCGAGGGCCGTCCCGTCACCACACCCGAGGGGGCGGTGAGGCGAGCGGTCGCTGGCGCGCTGGGTGGCGACCCGACCGACGCCTGCGAGCGCTACGTGACCCCGCGCTTCGTCCGCGAAGCGTACGGCGGCCCGGGCGGCTGCCGCGGCGCCCAGGCCGCGGGAGCGCGGTTCGAGGTCGCGGTCGACGCGGTCGAAATCCGCGGCGGGCGCGCGACCGCCACCGCCCGTGCGAGCGAGGGCCCGTACGCGGGCGAGCGGCTCCAGGTGACGCTGGTGGGAGAGGCCATGCGCTGGCGGGTCGACGCCCTCGACGCCAACGTCCGGCCGGGGCCCTGACCATCGCACGGAGGACCTGTTACGTCAAGCCCCGCCCGCAACCGCCGTGCCGGCAGCGCCGCGGCTAGACGGTTGATTTAGACGGTGTCCGCACCGCCGCCTCCGAGGACCCGGTCGGCCCAGCTTACGCCCAGGCCAGCGTGCGCGCCACCTCCCGCAGCGTCCGCACCACGTGCTCCGGCTCGTACCTCACTTGCGCGTGGGCGAAGCGAAGCTGCGTGAGCCCGCGGCGGTGTGAGCCTGGTCGCGGCGGCGATCCGCGGCCTGCTCGGCCGGGGTGCGGTGGTAGCGCAGGCCGTCGGTCTCGACGACCAGGCCGAGCTTGGGCCAATGAAAGTCGACGCGGAAGCCGTTGACCCATTGGCGCGTCAGCGGGGTCGGAAGACCGGCCCGGTCGGCGAGCGGCAGGAAGAGCCGCTCGAGCTCCGAGTCGGTGAGCCGGAACGTGCGCCGGTAGAGCAGGGTGCGCAGGATCCTGACGCCGGGTTGGCCCGCGCGCTCGCCCAGCGCCATACGCAGAGCCTCGGGGTCGATGAGGTCGAGGCGATCGACCTCGTTGACGGCGCGTTCGAGGGCGGCGCGGTCGAGGTCGGTAGCGAGGTCCATCAGGGTGCGGACGATGGTCGTCACCGGGATGTTGTGGCGGCGGGTGACGTCGGTCGGCGGGAGGTGGGCGCGGCGATGGATGCGCAGCCCGGGACGGGAGCGCCCCGAGCTGGCAATGAGCGTGACGTGGATGGCAGCGCGGTCGTCAGCGGCGATCCCCCAGAGCGCGGCCGAGCTACGGTGGCTTAGCGCAGCCGCGGGCGCTCCATTCGGGTCCGGGCCGCAGCTGAGCACCGCGGCCATCCAGCGCCCGTAGCGGCTGATCTCGGGACGGCCGACCGCGTAGACCCCGCGCATCACCGGGTGCAGCCGTCCACGCGCCACCCGATGCTTGATCGCGTCCGCCCTCAGCCCCAGATCCAGCAGTTGCCACCGAGCCACCACGCCGTGCTGCTCCTCCACCAGCCGCCATGCCTCGGCCCGCGCTTGCCGAATTGTGGGGTCCAATGCCCCTTTAAGTCGTCAAACGCTGAAATCTCGCCCCCTCGGTGCCAGCGGTTGGCGGCTCCACCGCCAACGGCGTCGCCGGCGTTGCCACGACGCCGGGGCTAGCCGACCACCTGAAACACCACCGTTCGCTCGCGGGGGCGGTCGTCGAAGTCGACCAGGACGAGCTGCTGCCAGGTGCCGAGCGCAGGCTCGCCGCCGAGCACCGGGATCGTCTCCGACGCGCCGACGATCGAGGCTCGCTGATGGGCGTGGGAGTTGGTGTCGTGGTTGAGGCGGTTGTGCTCGTAGTCGCCCTCGGCCGGGATCAGGCGGTCGAGCAGGGCGCGGAGGTCGTGGACGCCCCCCGGCTCGAACTCCATCGTCGTCAGCGCCGCGGTCGAGCCGCGCACGAAGGCGCTCGCCTGACCCTCGGCGACGCCGCTCTGGGAGACCGCGGCGCGCAGTTCGGCGCTGAGGTCGATCACGTCCGCATCGCCGCGCGTCTGGATGCGGACCTGGCTGCTGTGGACGGCCATCGCCGCGAAGTTATCCGCAATGCGACGGGCCGGGCGTCCCGGCCCGGCCCGTGCTTCCCGATCCAGCGTTTCCGCCGGAGGTACGTGCTTGTGTTCCTTGGTTCAGACGCCGCGCGGATGCGGCCCGGCACCGAGGTGGAACGCGTCCATCAACCTCGGGATCAGCATCAGGCCGGCGACGCCCACGATCACGTAGACGACATCGGTCAGGGTGCCCGTCCCGAAGATCTCCGAGAGGACATTGGTCCCACCATCGGTGATGCCAAGGATGCCCCAGTTGAGGGCACCCAGGAAAACGACCAGCATCGCTACCGGCTCGAACCTCTTCAGCATCTCCATCTGCATACCTCGCCTTCCTGCGAGTCACTCCGCACAGCTTAAGTGCGGATACGCACATAGTACACCGAAGGGTTCGGTGGGTTACGCGGTTTGCCCTGCTATCGCGGGGATTCGAGTAAGCGTTCAGTCGGTCCGGCTCAGACCAGCGCGGGCGCGGGCTGACCGCGGATGGAGGCTTGGGAGACCTCGACCAGATAGGCGAACAGCGAGCGGCCCTGAAGCCGGCAGGTGATCGCCGACGA
>JBOGZD010000009.1:0-39561 GCA_050697155.1 Solirubrobacterales bacterium
CTACCGTTGTCATTGGCGGTTCCTCCTGTCTCTACGTGGACTTCAACCGCCCGGAACGCTCCCAGCGGGAGCGGACGAGGCGGGAGGACCGCCGTTCAAAGTTCAACGGAGAGCGGGACTACCTCACATCGGACTCGACGCTTCGCCAGCGGAAAACTCAGCAGCTTCTTACCGCTGAGTAGATGCTCCGGGGAGGATCTGGACTAATGTCGGCGCCCCGGCCGTCGACCCGCCGCGGTCGCACTGTTCCTCCGATATGGTCATCTTCGCCTCCAACCCCAACCATTGGACGTAAATGGGTGACGGTGGCACGGTGCAGGCAGCGACTGAATCGTCGGTCCGAATGTGCCCTCGGAATCAGGCTGCGGACTGCACGCCCTCGGCCTCCAGGTCGACGACGACGTGCGTGACCGGGAGCGGCACGTCGCGGCGGGCGTTCTCGACCACGCCCCGCTCCAGCCACTTGGAGCGCTCCGGCGGGTGGGTGGAGATGATCACCTCGTCGGCGGCGAACTCGCGCAGGGCGTCCTCGATCGCGGTGTTGGGGTCGTGGTGGTCGCCGACGTCGCCGTGGGCGTCGAGGCCGGCGGCCGCCATCGCACGCAGCGACTCGTCGAGCCGCGTCCGCGCTTCGGCGATCGCGCCGTCGACGTCGTGGGTGAGGTGGTCGAGCCGCGAGGAGGTCATCGCCGGGACCACGACGCGGATCTCGCTGCGCCGCCCCTTGGTCCGGTTACGGATCTCCTCCAGCAGGGCGCGCCCCGCCACCGTCTCGTTGGCGACCACCAGCACGCGGTAGGTCTCGGAATCGCCCTCGGCCACCTCGGCCTCATGCGGCAGCGAGCCACGCGAGCCGCGCCACAGCAGCCCGGCCGCCACCCCGATCTCGGCGGCGAGCAGGATCGCCCCGTAGACGGGCTCGGTGATCAACGCCAGCGCGATCACCGCCGCACACCCGGCGCCGACGATCACGACCACCCGGAACATCTCGGCTTCGGAACGGAGCGGATTGTGCATCGCTTCCTCCTTCCGTTACCCCGAAAAGCATCGTCCCACGAACGGCCCCGAAAACCAAGCGATCGCGCCAATGAACGCGGCCGCCCAACGACGAACGTCCCGGAATCCGCGCTATAGGCGGTACTCCGGGACGTTCGATGCAGGCGGTGGGTCTACAGAGACTCCACCACGGTCCAGACCGCCATCATCGTCACGATCGCGGCGCCGATGACGATCGCGGCGAGCGCCTTGCCGCCCTCCGTCGTCGAGCGCCTGCGCGCCTGGACGCCGAGCACGATCGCGGCGATCGCGAACGGAAGGCCGAACACGAAGCCGCCGCCGGGGAGGGCGTCCCAGGTGACGGTCGAGCCCGGGATCGAGATCAGGGCCAGGACGAGCGCGAGCAGGGGGCGCGTCGGCTGGGCCTCGAGGTCGATGCCGGTGGGGGTTGCGCTGGACTCCATTTTGATGCTCCTTGGGTCGGTTGCGGATGCGAGCCCAAGCTATGAGCGCCCGGCACGGCGGTCATCGTGGCGAACACGGGACCGGCCGCCGCGCTTGTACCCGATCGCCTTGCGTGCTGCTACTGAGCCGGGCCCTGCGGGCGGTCCGCGCCGAGGTAGGCGAGGACGGCGAGCACGCGACGGTGGGCGTCGTCGCCGGTCGGGAGGTCGAGCTTCGAGAGCACGCCGCGAACGTGGCTCTCCACGGTCCGCTCGGTGAGCACGAGTCGGCCGGCGATCCCGGCGTTGGTCAGCCCCTCCGCCATCAGCCCCAGGACCTCGCGCTCGCGCGGCGTCAGGCTCTCGGTCGCGGGCGTCGAGCCCCCCGAGAGCAGGGTCGCCACCACCTGGGGGTCGAGCGCCGAGCCGCCGCGGGCGACCCGCTCGGCCGACTCGATGAACTCGCCGACGTCCAGGACCCGGTCCTTGAGCAGGTATCCGAAGCCGCTCTCAGAGACCAGGCCCATCGCGCCGTCGGTGTCGACGTGCTGGGAGAGGACGAGGACGCCGACCTCGGGGTGGGCGTCCCGGATCCACCGCGCCGCCCGGATCCCCTCGTCGGTGAAGCTCGGAGGCATGCGGACGTCGACCACGGCCAGCTCCGGGTCATGCTCTGAGACCGCGCCCCGCAGCCGGTCGGCGTCCCCGACCGCCGCGACCACCTCGTGCCCGGCGTCGGCGAACAGGCTGACCAGTCCCTCGCGCAGGAGCACCTGATCCTCACCGATCACTACTCGCACGGCAGCTCCGCCACCAGCGAAGTGCCGGCGCCTCCGTTGCTGCTCACGTCCAGCCGTCCGCCGAGCGCCGCCACGCGGTCGGCGAGGCCGCTGAGCCCCGAGCCGGGGCCGGGCGACGCCCCGCCGCGTCCGTCGTCGACGACCGAGACCACCAGCGCTCCGTTGACGCGCTCGGCGCGTACGGCGACGTGGGAGGGGTCCGCGTGCTTGACCGCGTTGGTGATCCCCTCGCTGGCGACGAAGTAGGCCGCGGCCTCGATCTCCTCGCCGAAACGCTCGGCGGTGACGTCGAGCTCGATCCGCAGCCGCGCCCGGGCGGCGAGCTCGCGCAGCGCCGGGGCAAGGCCGCCGTCGAGGGCGGCGGGACGAACCCCGCGGGCGAGCTCGCGCAGCTCCTCGATCGCCTCCGCCAGCCCGTTGACCGCCGAGTCGAGCGCCACCCGGGTGTCGCCGGCGTCAGGTCCGAGGGCGCGCTGGAGATGGCGCAGCTCGAGCCCGATCGTGACCAGCCGCTGCTGGGCGCCGTCGTGGAGGTCGCGCTCCAGCCGGCGCCGCTCCTCGTAGGTCGCGGCGACGATCCGCGCCCGCGACCGCTCGACCTCGGCAAGCCGGCGGCGGACCTCGACCCGCAGCCGCGCGATCTCGATCGCCAGCCCGGCCCGGACGATGACCCCGTCGAGCACGCTCGGGCGCTCAACCAAGTCCGGGTCGTGGACGAGCGTGCCGAGCTCGAGCTCGCCGCGGCGAACCGGGGTGCGCCCGGCCGGGGTCGGCGGAAGCTCGGCGACCACCCGTCCGGCAGCGTCGGCGTTCACGTCGTCGCCGGGCAGCCAGAAGTAGAGCTCGAGGCTCGGGTCGCCGATCGCCTCGGCGAGGACCGCTCCCACCGCCTCGGGCTCGGCGCGTCCGTGTCGCAGGTCGGCGAGGAAATCGTCTACCCGCCTGAGGCCTTCGTAGCGGGCGCGGTTGAAGCGGCGATCGACGAGCAGCTGGGTCCGGTCGCGAAGCGGCCGGAAGGCGATCGCCACGGCCAGGGTGGCGACGGCGGTGGGAACGGTCGACCCTCCGCCGAGCGCCACGCCGAGTCCGAGCACGATCGCGGCGAACCCGGCTCCAAGGAAGGCGGTCAGCGCGCCGTAGACGAGCGTCGCGTTGATCAGGCGATCGATCTCGTAGAGCCGGTAGCGCAGCACCGCGACCCCGATCGCGACCGGGATCGCGATCAACGCAAGCGCGAACGGGATGTCCGTCATCAGGCCCGGATCGCGGTCGAGGGCCACCCCTTCCACCGTGCTCGAGAGGATCGTGATCGGGATCAGCGCGCCGGCGTAGGCGACCCACTTGAGCTGCGACCGGACCACCCCGTCGGCGCGCCGGAACCGCCGCGCGAGTGCCACCGCGGCGAGCACCAGCGTGACGATCATCCCGAGCAGGCCCAAGGTGTGAAGCGGGGCCGCGACCGCCTCCGGCAGCATGGAGTAACCGGGGATCGCCTCGTACGGGCCGTCGAGCGGCTCGCCCTCCCAGAGCATCCCCGTGACCGTGACCAGCGCGAAAGCAATTGCGCCCCCGACCGCCACCTTGCGCCAGCGCGCAGACAGCAGGCGGCCGTCCGGGAAGACCAGCGCGATCGCCACCAGCGGGGCGAACATCAGCGGCCAGCCCCATGTGTTCCAGACCGCCGCGAGGCGAGTGCCGGGCAGCGACTCGCCGTTGTGAAGCGCATAGCCGGGGTAGACCTCGGCGAAGCCGGAGAGGACGAGTGCGAACGCGTTGGCCAGCAGCAGCCACCCGATCGGGTTCGCCGGCCGGCGCAGCGCCAGCAGCAGCCCGACCGCCGCCGAGGCGAGCATCGCCGCCCCGAATACCACGTCCTCCCCCCAGTCGACGCTGTACTCGCCGGCGTCGGCGTTGACCACGAACAGCAGGACCGACGCGGCGCCGATCAGCGCCGCGATCACCCACACCAGCCCCCCGCGGACCTTCATCGAGTCAGATCATCCCTGCACGCGGCCGCCGGGGCAACCGTGCCAGTACGGAACGCCGGCTAAAGGATGTAAACCGTCGTGAACACGATGATCCACATGACGTCGACAAAGTGCCAGTAGATGCCTGGCACCTCGACGCCGAGGTGGTCCTTGGCCTCGGGGCCGAAGTGGCCGCGCCAGGCGCGGATGTTGGCGAAGGCGAGCAGGGTCAGGCCGACGAAGACGTGCGCCCCGTGGAGCCCGGTGAGCCCGTAGAAGATCGAGCCGAAGGCGTCGTCGCGGGCGCTGAAGCCGATGTGGATGTACTCGTTGATCTGGATGAAGAGGAAGGTCGCGCCGAGCAGGAAGGTGGCCATCAGCCCGAGCTGGAGCCCGCGCCGGTTGCCCCTGCGGACCGACTCGAGCGCCCAGTGCACGGTGAAGCTCGAGGAGATGAGGATCGCCGTGTTGACCCCGGCGACGGCTACCGGCAGCTCGAACCCGGGCGGCGGCCAGGCCCCTTCGCTGGCGACCACGCGGATGAAGAACAGCGAGGCGAAGAAGGCGCCGAACAGCATCGCCTCGGTGACGATGAACAGCAGGATGCCGAGCGTCTGGCGGTCGATCCGCGAGCTCGCGTGCGCCTCGGGCGGCCCGTGATGCTCGTGCTCTGCGACCGGTACCGCGGCGCTTTCCATCAGGCCTCGACTTCTGGCGACTGGCGACTGGCGACTGGCGACTCAGCGGCTTCGCCGGCGCTGGCGGTGACCTTTGCGCCCTTGCCCGCCTCGATGTGCTCGATCGGCTTGTCGGTGATGTCCTTCACCCGGTCGATCAGTCCCTCCTCGAGCCACTTCGACTGCTGGCCGGCGAGGGTGGAGATCAGGATGTCGTCGATCCGGTAGTGCTCGATCGCGTTCTGGACCGCCGGGAACGGCTCCGGGCTCATCGGCTGGCCGGTGGCGTCGATGTCGGCACGGTAGAGCTCGGCCAGGGTGCTGGCCAGCCGCTCGGTGACCTGCTCGCGGGAGGTATCGCCGGAGCGCGGGCAGATGAGCGTGTAGCGATGCGGGCGCTCGGCGGCCCGGCGCTTGAGGTGCTCGACCAGGTCCGGGCTGGCAATCGTCTGGGTGCCGACGACCAGCGTGTGGATGACGTCCCAGCGCACGGCGTCGTCCTCGACCCGGACCGGGACGTGGGTCACCGGGACGTCGAGTCGCTCCTTCGCCCACTCGACCAGGTCCCTGCGCAGGAAGCCGAACCGCGTGTCATACAGCGAGGAGAGCAGCACCTCGGCCGGCCCGAACGCCCGCGTCGCGTCGTCGAGCGCCAGCGACGAGTCCGGGTCCATCACCGCGCCCGCCGACTCGATCCCGAACTCCCGCAGCACCTGCATGGTCACCTCGACCCGGCTGGTGGCGGCGTCGCGCAGCTCGTCGCGGTCGACGATCTGTCCGACGATCGGCTGGTTCTGGGGTGCGGCGACGGCGACCGAGTCGGCCCCCGCCTCGACCCGCTCGCGGATCGCCTCGAGCAGCCGCCTGCCGCCGGCGACCTCGTTGAGGAAGGCGAGCACGGTGCCGCCGCCGCTCCAGTCGACCGTGGCCTCGCCGCCCGTTGCCGTGGCGGCCACCGACTCGTCGGTCATGGGCCGCCTCCGGTCGTGGTCGTGGCCCCGCCGCTGCCGCCGCCTCCGCCGCCGCCGGAGCCGGCCAGCGCGGCCTCGGCGGGCGCCCTTCGCTCGGCCTCGTCGGCCATCACCGCATGGCGGGCGCCGGGGACGCCGAACTCGTACGGGCCGCCGACCACCCGCGGGATCTCGTCGAAGTTGAAGATCGGCGGCGGGGAGGAGACCTGCCATTCGATCGTCTTCGCCCGCCACGGGTTCGCGGTCGCCCGCGGCCCCCACTTCCAGCTGACGACCATGTTGTAAAGGAAGATCAGCTGGGCGATGCCGAGGATGAACGAGGAGATCGAGATCACCAGGTTCCAGTCGCCGAACTGGGCCGCGTAGTCGGCGACCCGGCGCGGCATCCCCTCCATCCCGACCCAGTGCATGGGCACGAAGGTGCCGAGCATCCCGACCAGGGTGAGGTAGAAGTGCACCCGCCCGAGCTTCTCGTCGTACATGCGGCCGGTCATCTTCGGGAACCAGTGATAGATCCCGGCGAAGATCGTGAACACCGAGCCGCCGAAGAGGACGAAGTGGATGTGGGCGACGATGAAGTAGGTGTCGGAGACGTGGATGTCGATCGGCACCATCCCCAGCATCACCCCCGAGATCCCGCCGACGACGAAGGTGACGATGAAGCCGAGCGCGAACAGCATCGCCGTGCTTCGCAGGTGGAGCACGCTGTTGAAGAGCGTCCCCAGCCAGGAGAAGATCTTGATCCCGGTCGGGACCGCGATCAGCAGGGTGGTGATCATCATCGGCACGCGTAGCCAGCTGAACATGCCGCTGACGAACATGTGGTGCGCCCAGACGGTGTAGGAGAGCACGACGATCCCGATCAGCGCCAGCGCCATCAGCCGGTAGCCGAAGATCGGCTTGCGCGCGTGGGTCGAGATCACCTCGGAGACGATCCCGAACCCGGGCAGCATCATGATGTAGACCGCCGGGTGCGAGTAGAACCAGAAGATGTGCTGGTAGCTGAGCACGTCGCCGCCGAACGCCGCCTGGAAGAAGTTGGTGCTCAGGACGCGGTCGAACAGGACCATGAACTGGACCCCGGCGATGAACGGGGTCGCGGCGACGACCAGCAGCGAGGTCGACATGTTCGCCCAGACGAGCAGCGGCATGCGCCAGAAGGTCATCCCCGGCGCGCGCATGGTGATGATCGTCACCAGGAAGTTGAGCGCCGTGGCCACCGAGGAGGCGCCCGCGAACTGCACGCCTAAGTTGAAGAACGACTGCCCTAAGGGCGCCCCGGTGGAGAGCGGCGCGTAGCCGGTCCATCCGGCGTCGAAGGCGCCGCCCGGAACGAGGAAGCTGCCGACGAACAGCAGACCGGCGATCGGCAGCATCCAGAACGAGACCGCGTTCAGGCGCGGGAACGCCATGTCCGGCGCGCCGATCATCAGCGGCAGGACGTAGTTCGCGATCCCGGCGAAGACCGGGATCACGAAGACGAAGATCATGATCGCGGCGTGGGTGGAGAACAGGCCGTTGAAGACGTTCGGATCGACGACCTGCGTCCCCGGCTGGGCGAGCTCGGCCCGCATCAGCATCGCGATCCCGCCACCGATGAAGAAGAAGACGAAGGTGGTGACGATGTACTGGATCCCGATCACCTTGTGATCGGTGTTGAACTTGAAGTAGTCCCGCCACGAGCGGGCGCCGTGCTGGGAATGGTCCTCGGGGATCGTCGGCCGGCCGGCCGCCCAGCGGAACCAGTAGTCGAATGCGCCGAGGCCGACGAGGAAGCCGAGCGGGCCCGTGATCGCGGGGACGACCAGGTGCGGATAGCCGGTGTCCTCGGTCTGGAAGGTCTCCAGCCCCGAGATCGCGCGCAGCGCGACCACGAGCCCGAAGCCGAGCCCGCACCCGATCAGGAACCCGAGCCCCCCGCGCCCCAGCCCCGGTCGCCTAAGCGCTGCCGCCACCGCTACCTCCTGCCGACTCGGTCTGAGATTGCTGCTGCTCGGCCACCCACTGGTCGAACTCCTGCTGCGACTCGACCACGACCGTCGCCCTCATCGTCGCATGCCCGAGCCCACAGAGCTCGGTGCAGATGGCGCTGTAGGTGCCCTCGGTGTCCGGGGTGACGACGACCTCGTCGTCGATCTCGTCGCCGCCGGCGCCGGAGGGGACCAGGTCGCGCTTGATCCGCCACTCCGGCACCCAGAACGAGTGCACCACGTCGAGCGCGGTCAGGTGCAGCTCGAGCTGGCGGTCGACCGGCACGTGGAGCTCGTTCGTGCGCAGCGGGGCCGCGTCGGCACCGCTGCCGACGATCTCCTCGGGGTACTCGAAGGTCCACTTGAACTGCTGCGCGGTCACGTTCAGCGGCATCCGATCGTCGGCCTTGGCCTCGATGTCGTCGAGGACGACCCAGCTGTAGCCGGCGCCGAAGAGGACGATGATCGTCGGGATCACGGTCCAGGCGATCTCGAGCCGGGTGTTGCCGTGGATCGGCTCCCCGTCGGACTCGTCGCCGGGCTTCGCCCGGTACTTCCAGATCGAGTAGCCGAGCATCACCAGGACGACCGCGAATACGAACGAGGAGAGCACGATCATCACGTCGAACAGCGTGTCGATCGGCCCCGCCTCCTCCGAGCCGGCGTCGCCGAACCAGTCGAACTGGAGCAGGATCGCCACCTGGACAACGGTCAACACGACCATCGCGGCGAACAGCCTGAGAAGGGTCGCGGGGGTCACCGAGGCCTGATTCTATTCACGGACGCACCGGACGCTGGGCCCCGCGATCGCGGCTAGCGGCAAGGGTCACTAGCGGCGGCAGGCGGGAGGCAGCTCAGCGCGCGGCGACCTCGGGCAACCGGTCGAGCTCCCCGGCCGAGGCGGCGAGCACTCCGTCGGCGACGTGCTCCCAGCTCCACAGCGCCTCGACCCGGCCGCGAAGCGCTGCCCCGGCGCGTGCGCGAGCCGCCTCGTCGAGCGCAAGCCAGCCATTGACCCGGTCGGCGATCGCCTCCACGGCGCCGTGGTCGACGGCGAACGAGAGCAGCCGCGACATCTCGGGCGCCAGCGCCCCGGCGAGCGCCCGGCTCACCTCCGCGGCCCCCGAATGAGCCGCCGACACCGGCAGCACCCCAGCCGACGCCGCCTCGGCGGCGACCATCCCGAAGGCCTCGGGGAAGGTGCTCGGAAAGACGAGCGCGTCGCACGCGGGCACCAGCGCCCCGACCTCCTCGTGGGTTAGCCGACCGGCGAAGGCGACCGAGCCGGCGGCTGCCTTCGCGGCGTCGAGGTAGCGCTCCGGGAGGTGGTCGAGGAAGGCGGAGAGGATCGGAAGTCGGCCTTCGGGGCCCCCCTCGAGCGTGCGGCCGTGGGTGGCCAGGTCACTTAGGGGCTCAGGATCGGCCGCCGCGAGGCCCTCCCAGGCGCGGCGCAATACCGGCTCGAGGGCGCCGAAGCCGACGATCAGCAGTCGAGCGTTCGGGTTCTGGGCCTGGATCAGCGGCCAGGCCGCGAGCAAGAGGTCCACGCCCTTGCTGACGATCAACTTGCCGACGAACACCACCCGCGCCCCGGGCGCCTCCGCGAACCACTCAATCGCCTGGGCGGCCTTCACCGGATCCCTGTCCCAAGCGCTCGGCTCAGGGGGGTTGGGCGCAAAACGCCAAAATCGCTGACGGAATCCGCCCAACCCCCCTTCTGCGCCGCGGTGCCCTCTGCCAACGTCGGCGTCGCGAACCCCGCCCTCCCCCACCTGCCTCAACCCGGCCCCGAGCTCCCGCAGCCGTCCCTCGCGGAGCGCGACCGGCAGCGGCGCGAACAACCCCACGTCCACCCCGGGTGGCCCGAGCCTCACCTTCGCCCGGACCTCCGCATCGTCCACTGCCTCCCGCAGCCGCTCTGCGATGTGACCGGACCCCACCAGGATTCCGGCCGCCGCCTCGGCCCCCTCGCGCGCATACGGCCCGAACCGCCCGAGCTCGGGCAGCACCGTGTAGGCGAGATCGGATCCATGCACCTTGATCGCGTATCGCAGCCCCGCGCGGCGCAGGGCCACCGGCCCCATCACCAGGTGGTTGGCGAGCGCGGCGTCGACCCGGCCCGTAGCGGCGACGACCTCGCGCACCGCGGCGACGTTCGCGCCGATGTAGTCGTCGAGCTCGCCGTCGCTCAGCTCCGAGAACGTCTTCACCTCGAACCCCTCGTAGCGGTCGCGTACGAACACGGGCAGCAGCCCGTCGATCTCGGGCCGGTGCAGGGTGACCGAGCCGGGACCGGACGGGAACGCCGGCGGATCACGCTCCTGGCAGACGAGGTGCACCTCATGCCCCAGCCGCGCCAGCGCGGCGGCGAGGCTGGCGTTGTAGACGTTCGACCCGGTCCCGCTGAGCAGGTAGCCGTGGAAGATCAGCACCTTCACGCCGCGCAGCGTAGGCGCTCACCAGCCGCGAAAAGCGCTCAGGACCGGCAGTGGCTATATCGTTGCCGCCGATGCAGAACCCCCGCCAGACCTACCGGCTGCGGGCGCGGGCCTCGGGGCGCGAGGCGTTTGCCGCCGCGACCCGGGATGGGGTCTACATCGATCAGGAGACCGGCGAGGAGATGGAGCCGGTGACCCGGACGCTGCCGCTCGCGCCCTCGGCCTCGGCGCTCCTGCGAACGCCTGAGAACCTTCGCATCTGCCGGCGCTGCGATCAGCTGATCGGGCTGGACGTCAGCGACTGCCCGTACTGCGGACTGCGCCAACCGGCCCTCGACGGCTCCGACGGCTCGGCTTGAGCCGCTCGCGCCGGCTTGCCGCGATCGCGGGGGTGGCGGTGGCGTGTCTGGCTGCGCCGGGGCTCGCGGCCTGCGGCGATGACGAGGATGAGCCAGCGCTCCCGGAGGTCGGATCGACCGGCGCGGAGGGGCTGGAGTCACAGCCCGCCACCTCCGAGCAGCCGGATGCGGAAGGTCCCGGGGATTCCCCCGCCACACCGCAGGCGGACGACGCCACCGGCGGCGCGGCGGGACCGGCCGCCGACGCCGGCCACGAGGGCGGGGGGCCGGACCCGGGCACCGAGGAGGCCGAGAGCGCGGCCGAGGCCCAGGGCGAGAACGGCCCGTCCAGCGGCGGCGCGGGCCCGAGCCCGACGGAGTCGTTCGAGCAGTTCTGCGAGGAGAACCCGGAGGCCTGCGATTAGCGGCTAGTTCCCGCCGCCGCCGCCCCCGCCGCCTTCGCCACCACCGCCACCACCGCCGCGGGCTACGTAGTAGCCCCAGTAGAGGAGCCGGGCGCCGCTGTAGTCGCAGCCGTACTCGCGCTGTGAGCCGACGTTCTGTTGCGGCTTGCCCCGCCTGATGTCCTCGCGACTCCTGCAGGCGCCGTCGGCGCGACTCGAACGCCAGCGGTTGTCCCGCCCCGCCAGGTCGACCGCGAACGAGGGCGCCCAGGTCGGAATCGTCAGCGCCAGAAAGTCACCCTTGCGGATCCGCAGCGGGTCCGTGAGCGTGAACACCTGGCGCGAGCCCAGCGACGAGGTGAGGTCGATGGTCGGGCCCTGGCCCTTGAGCTTGTACCGGCGGCCGTCGCCGCTCCGCTTGATGACCGCGATCCGGGCCGTCGGGGCGGTGCCGAACTGCGTCGACTCATAGAACTCGCCGAAGAACGAGCGCTGCGACTCCCGCGGCTTCGAGACCTCGATCGCCCAGGCGACGAGCGAGCCGGACTCGCGCGCCTTGAACGGCGCCCGCTTGCCGTCCGCGGTGAGCTGGAATCCGGTGGTCCGCCCCACCGCCTCACACGGCGAGCGCGGGCATTCCGGCGCGGGCGCTCGCTTGGTCTTGCCCAGCGTCTTCGCCCTCGCCGCCCCGGCGTCGGACGTGAGCACGACGAGCGCGGCCCCGGCGAGCGCCGCGACCAGGATCGAGCCGAAAACGCGCTGCAATGTCGGCAAAGCCGCCATACGTTGCTGGAACACGTATTCCCCCCACGGGTTTCGGTTCCTACCCGACGCGGAAAGCGTAGATGAGTGCTCGACGGGCGCGCCGATGGGCCCGGAGCCGCGGGCGGGCCTATGCACGTCGCTACATTTGACCGCCATGCCCGCGATCGAGGTCGAACGGCTGGAGCGCACCTTCGAAGGTGGGATCAGGGCGGTCGCGGGGGTCGACCTCCAGGTCGCCGAGGGTGAGATCTACGCCTTCCTCGGCCCCAACGGCGCCGGCAAGACGACGACGGTGCGGATGCTGACCACGCTCCTGCGCCCGACGGCGGGCCGCGCCCGGGTGGCCGGCCACGACGTCGTCGACGAGGCGGCCGAGGTGCGGCGGGCGATCGGGGTCGCGCTCCAGGAGGCCGCCCTCGACCCGCTGATGACCGGGCGCGAGCTGATCCGCCTCCAGGCGACGCTGCATGGGCTCGGCCGAGCCGACGGCGAGCGGCGCAGCGACGCCCTGCTCGCGCGGGTCGGACTGGCCCGGGCGGCAGACCGTCGCGTCGGCACCTACTCCGGCGGCATGCGCCGCCGGCTCGATCTCGCCTCGGCGCTCGTGCACGAGCCGCGGGTCCTGTTCCTCGACGAGCCCACCACCGGGCTCGACCCGGTCAGCCGCAAGGCGATCTGGGAGGAGGTCGCCGCGCTCAACCGCGAGGGCACGACCGTCTTCCTGACCACCCAGTACCTCGAGGAGGCCGACCAGCTCGCCAACCGGGTGGGGATCATCTCCGGCGGTCTGCTCGTCGCCGAGGGCACCCCGGCGGCACTTAAGGCCGAGGTGGGGCGCCCGCACCTCGAGATCCGCCTTTGCGACGGTGAGATCGAGAGCGCCGAGGGCGTGCTCGAGCGCTTCGGGCAGCTGATGCCGGCCCGCGACGGGACCGTGCTGGTCGAGCTCCAGCGCGGCGCCTCCGAGGTCGCGCCGGTGGTGCGCGCCCTCGACGACGCGGGTCTCGCGGTCGAGTCGCTCGATCTGGTCGAGCCGACCCTCGACGACGTCTTCGTCGCCAAGACCGGGCAGCACCTGGAAGGCTCGGACACCGGCGAGCACGAGGCGACCCCGGCCGAGGTCGGCTAGCGCGTGTTGGGGAGGCTGGGGGCGAACGCCCGCGTGGTCGCCGCGCTGGGCAAGCGGTCGGTGAAGCAGACGCTGCGCCGCCCGCAGCTGTTCGCGCCGATCATCATCTTCCCCACCCTGCTGCTGGCGATCCAGATCGGCGGCGCCGGGCGCGGGGTCGAGCTCGAGGGCTTCCCGGAGGTAGACGGCTTTCTCGACTTCATGCTCGCCGGGTCGATGGTCCAGGCCTGCCTGCTCGCCGGCAACACGGGCGGGATCGCGCTCGCGGTCGACCTCGAGATGGGGTTCACCGATCGGCTGTTCGCGGCGCCGATCTCCCGCTTCACCATCGTCCTCGGGCGGCTCGCGGGCACCGCGGCGCTGGGCGTGGTGACCGCGCTCTGGTTCATCGCGATCGGGCTGATCTTCGGGGCCGAGTTCAAGGAGGGGGTGCCGGGGATGCTGCTGATGGTCATCTTCGTCTCCGCCTCGGCAGTCGCCTTCGGGGGCATCGGCGCGGCGATCGCCCTGCGGACCGGCACCGCCTCGGTGGTCCAGGGCCTGTTCCCGCTCGTGTTCGTGATCCTGTTTCTGTCCAACGCCTTCTTCCCGGCGAACCTGATGCTCGAGCCGGCGGGCTCGGTCGCCGAGTACAACCCGCTCAGCTTCATCGTCGACGGGATCCGCGAGCCGGTGATCGGCTCGCTGACCCTGGAGTCGTTCGCGGAGGCGGTGGGGGCGATCGCGCTGGTGGGGACGATCAGCATCGGGCTGAGCGGCCTCGCCCTGCGCCGGCGGCTGCGGGTGGGCTGATGACCTACGCCGCCGACCTGGCGATGGTCCGAGCGCTGGTCCGGCGCGCCGCGAACGAGATCCTGCGCGTCCCCGGCGCCGCGATCCCCGGCGTGCTCGCGCCGACGATCTTCTTCCTCGGGCTGACCGCCGTCTTCGGCAGCCTCACCCTGCTGCCCGGGTTCACGACCGAGAGCTACCAGAGCTTCATCATCCCGATCAGCATGCTCCAGGGGGCCGGGTTCACCGGGGCAGCCACCGGCGTCAACCTCGCCCGCGACATCGAGCAGGGCTGGTTCGACCGGCTGATCGTCTCCCCCGCGCCGCGCCCGGTGCTGCTGGCCGGGCTCGTCCTCTCGGCCAGCCTGCGCTCGCTGATCCCGGCGGCGGTGCTGCTGGTGGTCGGGTTCTCGTTCGGCGTCGACTGGCCCGGCCTCGGCGGGCTGGCGCTGGCGCTGTTCCTGGTCATGGGCACGGCGACGATCGCCGCCTGCTGGGGGGTGACGATCGCGCTTCGGTTCAAGACCCAATCCGCGGCGCCGCTGATGCAGGCCGGGATGTTCGTGCTGATCCTGACCACGACCGCGTACGCGCCGCTCGACCTCCTCACCGGCTGGCTTCAGGACGTCGCCAGGATCAACCCGCTCACCCAGGTGGTCGACGCCGCCCGACAGGGGTTCATCGGCGACCCGGTGAGCTGGGGCGAGACCTGGCCCGCGCTGGTGGCGCTCGCCGGGCTGCTCGCGGTGCTCTCGCTGCTGGCCCTGCGCGGCATGCGCCGGACGGCATATTGAGGGCGTGAGCGGCGCGCGCCTCGGCGAGCTCTGTCGCGGGGTGCTCGAGGCGAGCTGGGCCGAGGGCGAGCGGAGGGGGATCGGCTACGCCTACACCCGCCCCAGCCCCTGGCGCTACCCGTGGCAGTGGTACTGGGACTCGTGCTTCACGGCGGTCGCGTGGCGGCGCTTCGACGCGGCGCGCTCGCGGGCGGAGCTCGAGACCCTGCTGGCGGCGATGCGTGACGACGGCTTCATCGGCCACGTTGTCTTTTGGGAGCGGCCGCTGAGCTATCGCCGGCGTGCCTACTACAACGTCCGCTCCCGCCGCGACGAGATGACCGGCACGATCCAGCCGCCGCTGCTCGCCTGGGCGTGGCGGGTCGCGGTTGGCGACCCGGTGGCAGAGCCGCGGATCGCCCGCCACCACCATTGGCTCGAACGCGAGCGCGACCTCGAGGGCGACGGCCTGCTGTGGATCGTCCAGCCCGACGAGTCGGGACTCGACGCGTCGCCGAAGTTCGACCCGGTTTGGGGACGGCGCTCGCACACCCGCTCCGGTTTTCCGCTGCTGGTCGCCCGCAACCGGCGGCTCGGCTGGCAGGCGCGCGCGATCCGCGACCGCGGCTGGCCGGTGCTCTGCGAGGTCTCCACGAACGTGCTCTGGTGCCTGGCGCGGATCGCCGCCGGGCAGCCGTCGATCACGCCCGCGCTCGTCGACCGGCTCTGGGACGAGCGCCGCGGGCTGTTCCTCGACGAGGTGCAGCCCGGCGGCGCACGGCCCGCGATCAGCACCTGGGCCGCGCTCGCGCCGCTCGCCCTCCCCGACCTCCCGGAGGAGATCGGTCACCGGCTGGTCGACGAGCACCTGCTCGACCGCCGCCGCTACTGGCTCGAGGTGCCGCCGGCCTCGGTCTCGGCCGAGGAGCCGAGCTTCGAGCCCAACCGCGGCCCGGGGCTCAAGCGCCGCTACTGGCGCGGCCCGACCTGGGTCAACGCCGCCTGGCTGCTGTGGCTCGGGCTGTGCAGGCTCGGCTACGACGAGCCGGCCCGCGAGATGGCGACCGCGCTCGAGGCGGCGGTGCTGCGCGAGGGCCTGCGCGAGTACTACGACCCCCACACCGGCGCCGGCCTCGGCGCCCGCGACTTCGCCTGGACCAGCCTGGTCCTCGAGCTGGCCGATCCCGATCCGCGGGCGACGCGGAGCTACTTGTAGCGGTAGGTGATCCGGCCTCGGTCGAGGTCGTAGGGGGAAAGCTCGATCTTCACCCGATCGCCCGGGAGGATGCGGATGTAGTGGCGGCGCATCTTGCCCGAGATGTGGCCGAGGACGACGTGATCGTTGTCGAGCTTCACCTTGAACATCGTGTTGGGCAGGGCCTCGGTGACCTCGCCCTCCATCTCGATCTTCTCTTCCTTGCCCATGCGACCGGCCAGGGTAGCGGCTCGCGTGCGTGCCGGAGTGCGCTCAGCGCCCCTCGAACGTCGCCTTGCCCGGGCCCTCGGCGAGGAAGCTGCGGACGGCGTTTCGGAGGTCCTCGGTCGCGAACAGGCCGGCGAACTGGCCCGGCGTGACCTCGTCGGCGCCGTCGACGCCGCCCTCGAGGTAGGCGCGGACGATGCGCTTGGTCGCCGCGTGAGCCCTGGTCGGCCCCTCGGCGAGGCGGTGCGCGAAGCGCATGCCCTTCTCGTGCACCTCGCCGTCGTCGACCACGCGGTTGACCACGCCCCAACCCGCGAGCGTCTCGGCGTCGTAGAGCCCCCCGGTCATGACGAACTCGCGCGCCCGCGCGGGACCGGCCCGCTCGGCCATCCGCTGGGTGCCGCCGGCACCCGGGGTGAGGCCGACGACGGCCTCGACCAGCCCGAACCTCGACGAGCGCTCGGCCCAGATCAGATCGCAGCCGAGGGCGACCTCGAGCCCCGCGGTGAGGCAGAGGCCGTGGACGAGCGCCAGGGTGGGGATCTCGAGCGCCTCGAGCCTGCGCACGGCGTCGATCAACGGCTGCGCGAACTCGCCCGCCCGCTCGGGGCCCGCGTCGACGACGCGCTGGAAGGAGTTCACGTCGACGCCGCCGGTGAAGATGTCGCCCTCGGCGCGCCAGACCAGCGCCCGGGCGTCGGAGCCCTCCACCTCGTCGATCCCGGCGACGAGCTCGTCGAAGGCCTCGTCGCCGAACAGGTTCAGCGGTGCGTTGGACAGCACCAGCTGCGCGACCGGCCCGTCGCGCTCGAGCCGGATCACGCCTCGCCCCGGATGCGCTCGGCGATCGCCGCGATCTCCTCGGGCTCCGCGCCGCGTGGGATCCAGGGGAGCTTCAGCGGGTCGTCGTCGTAGCGGGGGATGACGTGGAGGTGGTAGTGAAAGACGGTCTGCCAGGCGGCCGGGCGGCAGGCATTGAGGATGTTGTAGCCGGCGGGCTCGAGCGCCGCCTCGATCCGCTGCGCCAGCCGCCGCGCCGCGACCATCGTCCGCCCGAGGTGCTCGTCCGAGGCGTCGAGCAGGTCGCTGACGTGCTCCCGGGGCACCACCAGCGCGTGGCCCCTGGTCGCGGGGTTGATGTCCATGAACGAGACCGTGTGCTCGTCTGAGTCGACGATCTGGGCCGGCATCTCGCCGGCGACGATCCCGCAGAAGATGCAGTCGGGCATGGGCGGGAAATCTAGAAGCTCCGCGAACCAGCCGGCACCCGGAGGAATCGGAGCAAAGCTCGGATCACCGTTCGCCTCCGGCTCACTGTGAGGATGCCGGCGGCCTTCATTCGGAATCGGGCTCGGCGAGGAGGCGGCGACCCAGGGCGATCGCATCGCCGGGGGTGGTGACGTCGCCGGTGAACACGGCTGCCTCGATCTCGTCGAGCAGGCGGCCGAGCCGGGGGCCGGGCTCGATTCCGAGCGCGGCGGCGAGCTCGTCGCCGGGGAGCGGCGCGGACGGGGCGCCGTCGCGGATCCAGCCGAGTGCCTCGGCGATCACCTCGCGGGCCAGCGCCAGGTGTGCCTCGATCGCCTCGGGGCGGACGCGCTCGCTGCGGGTGGCGAGCCGGTCGGCGACCGTGAACAGGGTGACGTCGACGGGGTCGGGCTCGGTCGCCCGCAGGTAGTCGAACAGGTCGCGGCGCGAGAGTGGGCGGCGGTGGACGAGGAACCCGAGCGTCAGATGGTGCAGGGTGAGGTTGGCGAGGTAATCCGACAGGCGGCGGGACGTGCGCAGGCGCACGCAGAGCTCGCGGATGATCCGCGCCCCGACGCGGTCGTGGCCGAGGAACATCACCCGGCCCTCTTCGCTCACCGTCCGGGTCTCCGCCTTGCCGAAGTCGTGGAAGAGCGCCACGAAGCGCAGGGCGCCGCCCCGGGTGAGCTCGTCGGCGAGCGGCGCGGCGAGCAGGTCCGCGACCGCGCCGGCGCTCTCGCCGGTGTAGGCGGGAAGGTCGTGCTCGACCTCGAGCAGTCGCCGCAGCACCTCGATCGTGTGCCCGTGGGCGTCGAGGTGGTGGTAAGGGGTCTGCTCGATACCGCGCAGGGCCTCGAGCTCGGGCAGCACCGCGGCGGTGGCGTCGAGCTCGTCGAGCAGCTCGAGCCCCCGCAGCGGCTCGGTCCCGGCGACCAGCAGGCGCAGCTCGGCGAACTGGCGCTCGCCGGCGGGCTCGCCGGCGCGCGAGCGCAGCGCGCGGGCGGCCTGCGCGGTCTCGGCATCGAGGGCGAAGCCGAGCGCTGCCGCGAGCCGCGCCGCACGCAGGATCCGCAGAGGGTCATCGGCGAAGCTGGTCGACGACGCCTGGCGCAGGACCGCCGCGTCGAGGTCGCGCAGGCCCCCGGTGGGGTCGATCGGCACCGCCGTCGGATCGCGGAGCGGGACGGCGATCGCGTTGGCGGTGAAGTCGCGCCGCGCCAGATCCGCCTCGATCCGATCGCCCCGCAGCCGGGTAACGTCGATGTGCCAGTCGTTCCCCGGGCCGAGCACGCGCCAGGTCTCGAACTGGGCCGAGAGCTCGAACGCCGGCCCCCGGGCGGCGGCCGCGAGCTTGGCGGCGAGGTCCGCCGGCTCGGCCGCGACCGCGAGGTCGACGTCGACCACCGGCCGGCCGAGCACCGCATCGCGGACCGCGCCCCCGACGATCCACGCCTCGTCGGCGCCGTCGAGGGCCGTCGTCGCGCAGCGAACCGCCGGCGCGGCCCCGAGCGCGTCCCCTAGTGCCGCCCCGCCCGCCACCCCGCTCACCGCCGGTACTCGCGTGGCACCCTGGACGAGATCCCGCAGGTGACCTCGTAGTTGATCGTCGCCAGCCTGCGGGCGACCTCCTCGGTGAGGATGCGCTCCCCGTCCTGGACGCCGATCAGAACTGCGGCCGCGCCGGGCTCGATCCCGGGATCGGGCCCGAGGTCGACGGTGATGTTGTCCATCGACACGGTCCCGACCAGCGGATGGCGCCGCCCGCCGACGAGCACGTCGGCGTTGTTGGTCAGCGCCCTGCGAACGCCGTCGCCGTAGCCGATCGGCAGCACGCCGACGAAGGTGTCGCCGGGGGCGCGCCAGCGCTGTCCGTAGCCGGCGCTCGCTCCCGGCTCGAAGCGCTTGACGTCGGCGACGTAGGAGTGGAGCTCGAGCGCCGGCTCGAGGCGGCGCGCGAACGGGTCCTCGTGGAAGGGATCGAGCCCGTACACGGCGATCCCGCAGCGGACCATGTCGAAGTGGGCCTCGGGCTCGCGCAGCGTGGCGGCGCTGTTCGCGGCGTGCAGCCGAAGCCCCGGATGGCGAGCGGCGCTCGGGAGCGCGAGGTCACGAAAGCGCTCGAGCTGCTCGTCGAAGAAGCGCGAGCCGGGCTCGTCGGCGGTCGCGAAGTGGGTCCACAGGCCGACCAGCTCGATCCCGTCCGCGGCCGCCGCCTCGTCGAGCAGCGCCCGGACCGCGTCCGGGTCGCGCTCGCCCAGCCGCCCCATCCCGGTGTCGTACTTGACGTGCACGCGCACGGGGCTGATTGCGGTCGCGGCCCGCTCGCGCACGAGGTCGAGGAACCCGCGCCGCCAGACAGCGATCTCGGCGCCACATGCGATGGCCACGTCGAGCTCGGCGGGGGTGAGGGCTCCCATGACCAGGATCGGCGTCTCGGGCAGCGAGCTGCGAAGCTCGACCGCCTCTGACGCGGCGGCGACGCCGAGCGAGGTGGCGCCGCCTGAGAGCGCCGCCCGGGCGCAGTCGACCGCCCCGTGGCCATAGCCGTCGGCTTTGACCACCGCGCACAGCTCCGCTTCGCCGAGCTCGGAGGCAAGCCGCGCGCAGTTGCGCTCGACCGCCCCCAGATCGATCACGGCGACGGCGCGGCTACCCGCCGTGACTCCGCGTTCGGTCGCGCTCACGCCTCCTCCTCCGGGAGCAGGCCGGCGGGGATGGCCTCGATGACGTCGCTCGCGATCACCGATTCCCCGGCGCCCAGCCGCCCGGCCGCGATCCGCCCGGCGCGGGCGTGGGCATAGACCGCGGCGCAGCAGGCCCCGAACGGCTCGACCCCGCGCGCCAGCAAGGCCGCGATCACGCCCGCGAGCACGTCGCCGGTGCCGGCGGTCGCAAGCGCCGGGCTGCCGAGTCCGTTCACGGCCAGCCGCGCGCCGGGCTCGGCGACCAGGGTGTCGTCGCCCTTGAGCACGACGAGCGCCCCGGACGCGGCGACCGCCGCGCGCGCAGACTCGAGCCGACGCTCGGCGACCGCGCTCGACTCGCGCCCGAGCAGTCTCCCGAGCTCGCCCGCGTGCGGGGTGAGCACGGTGGGCGCCCGCCGCCCGGACAGCGCGTCCAGGTTGCCGGCGAGAGCGTTGAGCCCGTCGGCGTCGATCACCAGCGGCGCCTCGATCCGCCCCACCAGCGCGCCGACCAGCTCGCGCGCGTCCTCGCCGCGACCCAGCCCCGGCCCGAGCACCACCGCTGCCGCACGCTCGCCCGCTTCGACAATCGCCTCGGCGGCCCCCGCCGCGAGCGCCCCGCCCGCGCTCGGACAGCCGACCGACATCACCTCGGTCAGCTTCGCCTCGAAGATCGGCTCGAGGTCCTCGGGCACGGCGACCGTCGCGTACCCAGCCCCGGCGCGGATCGCCCCCGACGACGCCATCGCGACGGCGCCGGTGAGCCCCCGCGACCCGCCGACCACCAGCACCTGCCCGGAGCTGAACTTGGTCGAGCGCCGATCGCGGCGCGGCGGCAACTCCAACACCCCGGAATCGATCAGCCCCGCGGCGGCACGCTCCGGGGGGCCGTCCGGGATCCCGATCGCCGCCACCCGCACCTCTCCCCCGCACCACTTCCCCGGCGCGACCCAATGCCCGAGCTTGGCGCCGTGAAAGGCAACCGTCACCTCCGCCTCGACCGCAACTCCCTCGACCTCGCCGTTGGCGGCGTTGACGCCCGAGGCGATGTCCGCGGCAACGACCTTCGCCCCGGCCCCATTGATCGCCTCGATCGCCTCCGCCGCCAGCGACCGCGGCACCCCCTCGAACCCGGTCCCGAAGATCGCATCGACGACCACCCCGGACCCCGCCATCGCATCGCCGACCTCGGCTGGGCCAACTTCGCGCACCTCCCCCTCGAAGCGCTCCAGATTCGCCGAGGCATCCGCCGACAGCTCATCCCGTGGCCAGAGCAACAGCACCTCGACCTCATGCCCCGTCGCAGCAAGCTGCCTCGCAGCCACGAGCCCGTCGCCACCGTTGTTTCCTTTCCCACACACCACGCGCGCGGGCCCATCTCCGGCGAGCTCGGAGGCCGCCTCGGCGACGGCCGTCCCCGCAGCCTCCATCAACTTCAGCGACGGCATCCCTTGCTCCTCGATCGCCCAGGCGTCCACGGCCCGCATCCCCTCGGCATCGAACAAGGGCGTCAACCACGTTTCCACGCGGCGGAGCGTAGTCCGAAGCGAGTCCACGGCACTCGCGCGGGTGGCACCGGAAAGGGCCCCAACCACCCGCGCGCGGAGCGCGCGGATGGTTGGGGATTGTTCCGGTGACAGGACCCGCGCGCCGACACGGCACGCGTCAGGGCGATCGAGCCACCACCACCGCAGCGGCCATCTCCCGCGAGTGGGTCAGCGAGAGGTCAAGCGAGACCCGCTCCCGCTCCGCAGCCTCCGCGGCCGACCCGTGCAACACAAGCGAGGGCGGCGAGTCCCCACCCCCGGCAACCTCGACCTCCCGCAACCCGAGCCCCCCGATCCCGAGCGCCTTCAAAGCCGCCTCCTTGGCCGCGAACCGCGCCGCCAGGTGACGTCCAGGCCGAGCCCGCGCATCGGCGAACTCGAGCTCGCCGGGCCTGAAGATCCGCTCGCGGAGCCGCGGGCGTCGCGCGAGCGCGCGCTCCAGCCGCTCGATCTCGATCAGGTCGATGCCGACGCCGGGCGTCCGGGTGTCCACCCGTTGCACGCTACACCGGCGCCTCGGGAGGCCCGGGGGCGAGACAGGCTCTAACAGCCCGCGGGAACCGGCTGGCCGAGCTTCGCGGCGACGGCGCAGTACGAGCGCTTCGGTGACAGGTCGCGCCGCAGGAGGCCGAATCCGAGCTCGGCCGGCGGTCGGAAGGGCGCCGGCGGCGGATCGGCGAGCCTGTGGATGAGGATCGAGCGCACGTCGGGCATCGCGCCGAGGACATCGAGCACGTTCATCAGCCCCTGCTCCTGCTGTGCCTCGGAGATCGCGCGCGGCCCGGTCATCGACCAGCCGACCTCGGTCACCCATAGCGCTCGCGCGCTTCCCGCCGGGTCTCGCGCGTCCCGCACCTCCCGCACGTCCCGCAGGTACTTCGAGAGGCCGGAGTTGGGGTGCATCAGCTTCTCCTGGGTGAGGTCGTACCTGGCGGGATACGGATGCATGCTGATGCCGTCAACGGGTCGAAGCGCCGAGGCGCCGCCCCCCGCGTAGAACCGCGACAGGAAGGTGCGCACGGTCATGCGGCCCAGCAGCACGTTGCGGGCGACGGGGGCAAGGCCGCCGACGAGCACCGGCATCGATGGATCGACGGTGCCCACCGCCTTCGTGGCGGCTCCGAAGATCTTCGCGTACCAGCGCGGGTCCGGGCCGAGCAGGGTGTTCCAGTTCGACCTCAGGTTGGGCTCGTTCCAGACCTCGATCGCCACCGAGTCCGGATAGCGGGCGGCGACGTCCGAGACGAACCGTCCCCAGTCACCGTAGTGGGGCCGGGTGGGCGGGCACGGCGGGGTGAGGCAGAGCAGGTTCGTCCGCCGTGGCGCGTCGTTGACGATCGGCAGCGGGCGCAACCCGCGGGCCCGCAGGGCGGCGTAGAGCTCGTCGTAGGGCTGCCAGCCGCTGCCGTCGACCGCTCGCCACGAGATCCCGTACCGCACCACTGCCCCGGAGCCGACGGCCGCGTGCGTGAGCTCTGCGGTCTCCCCGTCTGTCAGCGACCCCTGCAGCGCGCCGCCCTCGTTGAACCCCAGAAACGCAGGCTCAGCGGCGGCGGGAGCAGGGAGCAGGAGGGCCACCAGGGCCGGGACAAGCGCAATCGCGGCCCTGAGCACGGGCCGCCGGATTACCCGCTGAGCGCCGTCTCAAACCCCGTGCCCTCCACGGCGCCCCCGGTCACGTCGCCGCACTCCAATCGAGCGGCAGCTCCTTGAGCGGCCGGGGTCCGAGGCCGCCCGCCGACAACAGGACCACCCGCAGGATGCGCCCGTCGGCGATCCGCAAGACCCAGGCAAGATCGACGCGCGTGCCGTCGGCGCTGAGTCCGGAGAGCAGGACCGTGGCGAAGGACCGCCCGGGCCCGACGGTCCAGGACTCGCTGAAGAGCTGCTGCGGGAACAGCGAGCGAGTGAGCGCGGCCAGTGCCTCCCTCGCCTCGTCGCCCTCGGCGCGCAGGTCGCCATCCCCGCTCCGGACCTCGACCACGAGGCGCTCGTCGGCGAGCTGCTGCAGGGTGGCGAGGTCCGCCCCGCGAAGCGCCCCCGCGAACGCCTCGCCGACCGCCTTCTCCGAGCCGCTGGGCAGGATGCTCCTGGCCCGGGCCAGGGCTCGACTGGCGACGGCGCGGGCACGGCGGGGCCAGGGCGCGGGTTGCGCCGGCCCACCCGCGCCGCTGTGGAACTCCGCATAGCGCTGCCCGGCGAGTAGCCGCACACGCTCGCGGAGGTCATCATCGCTCGCGAGCCCGAGCCATTCAAACACCTCGTCCATCGCGCCGACCGGATCGGCGACCAGCTGCTCGTAGCCGATCTCGCGATACCGCGGATGATCCCGATAGGTCGTCCGGATCGCCGCCACGGCGCCGCTCCGCCACCGGCGCGACGCGGCAGGGGACCGGTCGGGGCTCCACGGTGCGCGGGTCAGGGATCGGGCAACGTGCCCGGGATCACGGACGATGTGCAGGAACCATCCGTCCGGATAGCACTCGAGCTTGCGGGTGTAGATCAGCTCCGGATTGACCATCGAGGCCGGGGTCTTCTCGACCACGAAGCGGGCCTTCGGGGCCGTTCGGGACCGCATCTCCTCCAGCACCCCGTCGCAGAGCGCCCGAGCCAGCTCTACGAGCCGCTCCCGCGAGAGGTAGCCCACCAGGTGCGAGCGATACGGTGGCCGACCGTCGTAGTTGTCGAACAGGGCGCCCACTCCGCGATCGGAGTCGAAAAGGTGTGATTCGGCCCCCACCGCGGCGATCTCGGGATGAGCGGCAAGCAGCGCCGTCAACAGCGACGTTCCGCTGCGCGGCGCACCTTCCACGAACAGGACGCGGTCCCGCAGCGGGCCGTCCGCTGCGCTCAAGCAACCACCTCCTCCGTCACTCCACGGTGACCGTCTTCGCCAGGTTGCGCGGCTGATCGACGTTGAGCCCGTTCAGGCGGGCGATGTGGTAGGCGAGCAGCTGCAGCGGCAGGATCGCGACGATCGGCTGCAGGATCCAGTCCGTGCGGGGGACGAACAGGGTCTGGTCGGCGGTCTCGGCGACCTCCCGGTTGCCCTCGGTGGCGACCGCGATCACGTCGGCCCCCCGGGCGCGCACCTCGGCGACGTTCGACAGCACCTTCTCGAGCACCGGGCTGTCGGTGGCGACCGCGACCACCGGGGTCGACTCGTCGAGAAGCGCAATCGGCCCGTGCTTCATCTCGCCGGCCGCATAGGCGTCGGTCGGGATGTAGGAGATCTCCTTCAGCTTCAGCGCTCCCTCGAGGCACACCGGGAGGCCGATGTGGCGGCCCAGGTAGAAGAAGAACCGCTGCTGGTAGTGGCTGCGGGCGATCGCCCGGACCCGCTCCTCGGTCGACACGAGCGTCTCCTGGATCCGGCTCGGGATCGTCTTCAGCTCGCCGATCAGCTCCTCGATCTGCTCCGGCGGGAGGGTGCCGCGCTCCTGGGCGATCCAGAGGGCGAGCAGGTACATCGCCGCCACCTGGCTGACGAAGGTCTTCGTAGCAGCGACCCCGATCTCGAGCCCGGCGCGGGTGAAGAGGACGGCGTCCGCGTCGCGGGTCGCCTGGCTTCCCATGACGTTGGTCAGCGTGAGCACGGTGGCGCCGTGCTCGCGCGCGAGCCGCATGGCGGCGAGCGTATCCGCGGTCTCCCCGGACTGGGTGATGCCGATCACCAGGTCGTCCTCGGACAGCACCGGGTCGCGGTAGCGGAACTCGGAGGCGACGTCCATCTCGACCGGGATCCGCGCCCACTGCTCGAGCGCGTAGCGCCCGACGAGCCCGGCGTGGTACGAGGTGCCACAGGCGACGATCACGATCCGCCGCACGCGCGAAGCCAAGCCGCCGGGGAACTCGACCGCCGAGAGGTCGACCCGGTCACCGCTCGCCAGCCGGTCGGTGATCGTCTCGGCGACGGCGTCCGGCTGCTCGTGGATCTCCTTGAGCATGAAGGTCGGATAGCCGCCCTTCTCCGCAGCGTCCTCGTCCCAGGTCACCTCCTCGACCTCGCGCTCGACCGGGGTCCCGTCGACCTCGACGATCCGGGCGCCGTCGGCGTCGACGGTGACGATCTCGCCGTTCTTGAGCCCGAGCACGTTGCGCGTCTGGGGCAGGAAGGCGGGGATCGCGGAGGCGACGAAGCTCTCGCCGTCGCCCAGCCCGACGATCAGCGGGCACTCCTGGCGGGCGGCGACCAGGGCCTCGGGATGCTGGGCGTGCATGGCGACGAAGGCGTAGTGGCCGCGCAGCTCGGCGAACGCCGCTCGGACCGCGTCGGTCAAGTCGCCGTCGTAGTGGCGCTCGATCGCGTGCGCGACGATCTCGGCGTCGGTCTGGGAGCTGAACCGGTGCCCGTCGCGCTCGAGGCCTCGGCGAAGCTCGGCGTGGTTCTCGACGATCCCGTTGAGCACGATGTGGACCTGGTCCTCGCAGTCGCCATGGGGATGGGCGTTCTCCTCGGTGACCCGGCCGTGGGTCGCCCAGCGGGTGTGGCCGAGCCCGATCGTCGCCGGCGGGGCCGCGACGGCGACCGCGCCCGCCGAGACCGGCCGATCGGCCTCTAGCCCGACCGCCTGGCGCAGGTTGGCGAGGTTCCCGACCGCGCGCACCGTGTCGATCTCGCCGTCGGTGAGCAGCGAGATCCCCGCCGAGTCGTAGCCGCGGTACTCGAGCTTCTCGAGGCCGGCGATCAGCAGGTCGCGGCAGGGGCGCCCGCCGACGTATCCGACGATTCCGCACATGAGAGGCGGGTTAGGGTAGCGCCGTTTCGATCGCCGTCAGCGCCGCCGCTCATTCGCCGGCGGCACGTGCGATGCAGGCGACCTGCGAGGCGGCGCGCACCGGGCTCGTCGCGAGGTCGAACAGCGCGCCGGCGCCGGCGAGCGGGAGGAAGAACGGATCGCGGACAAGCGGCCTGCCGGCCCGCCCCGGCTCGCGGCGCCGGAGGGCGCCGAGGATGCTGGCCGCCCAGAAGGCACCTCCCTGCGTCGGGCGCAGCCGCAGCGGCTCGAGCCCCGCGGCCGGCAGCGCGCGGCGAAGGCCGGCGACGCTGAAGATCACCCAGTGGCGCGGGCAGTGAAGCCCGGCCCAGTTGCGCCGGCGAAAGAGGTGGGCGTCGAGCGAGCGGAAGTTGGGGGTCTGCATCCAAACCACCCCGCCCGGGGCGAGCAGCCCGGCGGCGTGGCGCAGCGTCGCCATCGGGTCGGCGACGTGCTCGATCAGATTCAGCATCATCACCACGTCGTAGCGCTCGTCGGTCTCGAACTCCTCGAACCGGCAGGTGGCCACCGAGAGGCCGCGCTCGGCGGCAACCGCGGTCGACTCGGGGTCGAAGTCGACCACGGTCGCCTGAGCCGCAGGGATGCCCGCGATCAGCGCGGCCGAGATCTCCCCGGTTCCACCGCCGACGTCGAGCACCCGCGGCGCCTCGGTCTCGGCGAGCTCTGTGACCCGTCGGAACGCGCGGCGGTCGAGCGCCCCCTTGGCGCGGGCGACGAGCGAGCGGTCGGCCGCGAGCGCGTCCTCGCCGTCGGCGAACGAGTAATAGCCCGGCGGGTAGATCTCGCTCAACCGGCCCTCCGGCAGCGGATCGATCGTCAGGCAGTCGCAGCCCCGACACAGCCAGTAGTAGAAGAGCTCGTCGGTGGTCTCGTACTCGACGTCGACCGCGGTGGTCCACAGCGCGGTTGCCGGCTGGCCGCAGACCCGGCAGGCCGGCGGGCTCACGGCTCGAGGAGTCGCCGCAGGGTGGTCAGGTAGCTCGTCCGGCGCTCGGTCAGGAACGGCTCGAGCTCGGTCCGCTCGAGGTAGCCCTCCAGGTCGCCGAGCCGGGTGCACGAGACCTGAGGCTCCCAGTGGTGCAGCGCGTGCCGGTTGAACCCCGCGCTGCCGAGCGTGCTCGCCAGCGGCCCGTCGCCGAACAGCCGGTTTGTGGCGCCGTGGTCGACCCGGGTGTAGTCGATCGCCGGATCGGCGTGCTCGTCGCGGTGCTCCAGCGTCTGGCGCAGGCTGACGAAGAACGGGAAGAAGGCGAGCACCCCGAGGGCCCAGGCGGCCGCCGCCGCGAACGCGCCCGCGAGCACGAGCCCGCCGACGATCGCCCCGTTGACCGCGGCGGCGGCCAGCATCCAGCCAACCCGACGCCGGCCGTCGGAGGAGGAGGAGGAGGAGGACGAGCGAGAGCGCTCCATCTCCCGGTAGCGGAGCAGGGTGCGAACGACCTTGAGCCCGAGCGCGCCCTCGACCAGGTAGCGGACCCGCAAGGGGTCGAAATAGGAGTTCTCGGAATCCATCGTCGTGCCGAGGGCCCGGTGGTGCTGCCAGTGGATGTCCCGGTAGAGCGCGATGCTCGATCCGTACAGCCATGACATGAGCAGGTTCGTGAGCAGGTCGTTGGCAGTGCGGTTCGGCGCGAGGTTGTGGTGGGCGGCCTCGTGGAAGAAGTTGTTGAGGTAGGCGATCGCGTAGCCGAGCGCGAGCCCACCCCCTAGCGCGGCCCCGAGCGCGACGAAGCCGCCAGGGCCCCAGACGGCCAGGCCGGCGACGATCGCGGCGAGCAGCAGGTAGCCGCCGGCAACCTGCGCCCAGATCGCCCACCAGCGCGGCTGCAACGTCGCACGAAACTCTCGGTAGGCCGTCCCGTCGGTGTCGACCAGCGAGCCCTTGAGCCCGATCGGGATGTCATGGACGGTCGGCGCCCCCACGCCCGGGCAGGGTAGCTGGCTGACCAGCCACAGTGGCTGGTCAGCCAGATAACCTCCAAAGCGATGGAGGACGTGCTCGAGCGCCGCACGCTCGCCGCCGAGGACGACCACTGGTGGTACCGGGGCCGGCGCGGGATCGTCGTCGACTCGGTCACCCGGCTCTCCAACGGGGCTCGGCCGCGAATCCTCGACGCCGGCTGTGGTGGTGGGGCCACCCTCGCCGCGCTTGCACCGCTGGGCGACGTCATCGGCCTCGAGCCCTCGCGGGCGAGCCGTCAGCGGGCGCTCGAGCGCCCGGTCGAGGTCGTCGATGGGACGCTCGAGCAGCTGCCCTTCGGCGAGGCGGAATTCGATCTCGCGCTGGTGCTCGACGTGCTCGAGCACCTCGCCGACGACATCACCGGCCTCGGCGAGCTGCGGCGGGTGGTGAGACCGGGTGGAGCGCTGATCGTCACCGTGCCGGCCCACCCTCGCCTCTGGAGCCGCCACGACGAGCTCAACCACCACCGTCGTCGCTACACCCGATCGACCCTTGCGGACGCGGCAGCCCGCTCAGGCTGGCGGGTTCGGCGAATCACCCATTTCAACTCCCTGCTGCTGCCGATCGCGGTCGCCGCGCGGCAGCTTGACCAGGGCGACGGGCTTGCGATCCCACCGCGAGGAGTGAATAGGGCGCTCGAGGCTGCGCTGCAGCTCGAGCGGTTGCTCATCCGGCTTGGCGTTCGACTCCCCGCGGGGCTGTCGCTGCTGGCCGAGCTGCGTCGCTGAGCCCGGTCAGCACCTCCTCCGCGGCGGCCGTCCCGTCCCGTACCGCGTAGTTCGTCCCCCGATCCTCGGGATATATCTGCGTGGTGTTCACCAGCATCAATCCGGACGCCGGCGTCTGACGGGACGGGATCCGCTCGCGGTAGCCGACGCCGACGATCGGCTGCGCGGAGGGCTCTCGAAACAGCCACCGGCTGCGAACCCAGGAGCGCTCGAACCCCGGGTTGAGCAGGCGCAGGCCCTCCTCGTAGCGGTCGAGAACCGCGTCGGGGTCGAGTGCGAGCAGCTCATGGTCGCCCGGGAGGTAGTTGATCACGTGCGAGAACACCCTTCCACCGGTGGCCTGCGGGCCGACCAGATTGGTGTGCTCGATCAAGCCCACGAATGGGCAGCGCCGATCTGCGACGTTGACCCAGAAGTGCTCGGTGAGCGGCCGCTCCAGCTCGAGCAGGAGGTTGAACGCGGCGAAGTACTCGATCGACTCGAGCCGCTCGAGGTACTCGGCGCCGACCTCGACCGCGAGGGCGTCGTCGAGCAGCGCGGCGAACACGTCGTTGGGCACGCAGCAGATGACCGCGTCGTACCGCTCCGGGGGGCCGTCCGGCTCGAACCCGCTCGGGTCGAGCCCGGACCGAAACGAGCCCGCCGCTGCCGGGACGACCGCAAGGCTGCCGTCCTCGCGCAGCACCCGCGCGGCTGGACGATCGATCATCACCCGCCCGCCGGCGGCGACGATCCGCTCGGCCAGCCCCTGGAACAGCGGCTCCCAGCCTCCTCGCGGATAGATGAACGCCTCCTGGCGGGCCTCGCCCTCGCGGATGCTGCGGCGCTTGAGCAGCTTGTCCCCGATCCAGGCCATCGAGATCTCGTCGGCGCGCTCGCCGAACTTGCCCCGCATCATCGGGCCCCAGACCTTCTCCCAGGCGGGTCGGCCCATCATGCGCTCGATCCAGGCCCGGGCGGTCACGCGCTCGTACTTCGTGACGTCACCCCGGCCGAGCTGCATCCAGGCGAGCGCCGCACCCATTCGCAGCCGGGTCCACCACGGCAGCGGCCTGAACCGAAGCAGGTCGAGGGCGCCGTTGAAGGGCCAGATCCGCCCGTCGAGCGCGATCGCGGTGCGCAGCTCGTGCCGGTCCAGGATCCCCACGAGCCCCAGCTCCTCGAACAGGTCGATGAGCGCACGATCGCTGGTGAACAGGTAGTGGTAGTAGCGCTCGAGCCGCAGGCCGTCACCGACGTCCAGCGTCGCGGCCTGGCCGCCCAGTCCCGGCCAGCGCTCGTATACGTCCACGGCCACCCCGGCCTGCGAGAGACGGTAGGCACAAGTCAGCCCGGCGGCTCCGGCGCCGATGACCGCGATGCGCGGGGTACCGTCTTCTCCGGCGGCCTCTGGCACCTGCGCAACGTACCGGCTGGCATACTCACCCGCTCGATGCGGGGTTGGATCGGGCGGCTGCGGGCGTTCTACGACGAGGTGGCGGTGCGCGAGCGGTGGCTCGTGGTCGGCGCGATGGCGCTCACCTCGGCGCTCGTCCTCGTCTACCTGGCGATCCGCCACCCGATCCCGCTCCTCGGCGACATGCCCGAGTACGACCGCTACGGCCGCTTCTTCGTCGACGGCAAGTGGTGGTGGTCGACGACGCCGTTCGGCGAGGCACACCCGTCCGCGTGGAAGGCGCCCGGCTATCCGCTCTGGATCGGGTTCTGGTACGAGCTGTTGGGCGCTTCGGCGGTCCGCGTCGAGATCGCCCAGGCGTTGTTCGTCGCCCCGCTCGGCGTCCTGTTCACCTGGCTGCTCGGACGTCGCCTGTTCACGCCCGCGATCGGGATCGCCGCCGCCTACGTGGTCGCGACGATCCCACTCGTCTGGGAGTGGTACGGACTGCTCTATCCCGAGTCGCTCGCGATCCCGGTCGCCATGCTCACGTTCTACCTGTTCCTCGAGCGGACTCCGACGCCTGCGCTCGCGGCAGCCGTGGGTGCCGTCAGCGGCGTCGGCCTGTTGATTCGGCCCTCATCGTTCTTCCTCCTCGCCGGGGTCGCCGCGGCGTTCGTGATCGGTGCCGGTTGGCGACGCGGCGCGGCGCTGACCGCCGCCGCTGTGGCCGTCGCCGCCTTGGTCGTGCTGCCGTGGACCGTCCGCAATTACATCGTCCTCGACGGCTTCATCCCGATCTCCGTCCAGGACGGCGCCCTGTCGGGCACCTTCAACGACGAGGCCGCCAACGACCCCGATTACCCGTACGCGTGGCGCGCGTTCCTCGTCGATCGCCAGGACGTGCTCGAGGGGCCGCGGGTCCCCGACCCCGAGCTCCGCCAGGGCCTGCTCGAGCCCGGCCTCGACTACATCTCCGAGCACCCATTCTCGGTCGCCGAGGCCTTCTACTGGAACGGCGTCGTCCGCTTCTGGGACCTGCGATCACCCTCGGGATCGGTCAACGAATCGAGGGGCGACGGCCGGGCTCGGACGGTTGGCAAGATCGGGATCGCGCTCTATTACCCGCTCCTGGCGCTGGCGGTCGTCGCCCTCTGGCGGCAGCGCCGCCGCACCTCGCTGGTCGTACCGCTGGTCGCCGTCGCGCTCGCGGCCTCGGTTGTGTTCACGGTTGGAGCGGTGACCCGATACAGAGCGCCACTCGAGCCGATGCTCGCGATCCTGGCCGTCTCGGCCGTGGCCGGGCTGAGCTCGCGGCGGACGACCGAAACGGACCTCTCGCATACCTGAGCGCGCTCGGCATGGGGGCGCGCTAGTCGGCGTCCTCATAACGTTGCGCGGATGAGCCGCGCCGACAGCCCACTCGCGGGACGGATGATCTTCGCCGTCGGTGCGCGCCGGAGCGGGACCTTCTGGCTCCAGCGCGTGCTGACCGACCATCCCCAGATCGCCGGGGTGCCGTCCGAGTCCCACCTGTTCTCGCATGGTGTCGCGCCGTTGTTCGAGCGCCTTCAGCATTCCGTCCGCTCCTCGCCCCAGGTGGGTCGGGTCTACGTCGAGCGAGATGTGGCGCTCGACGCGGCACGCGATCTCTGCGACGCGATCTTCGCCGGCTTCCTCGAGCCAGGGGCCCGCTACCTGTGCGAGCGCACGCCCGTCCACGCCCTGCACCTCGACCTGATCGCCGCGATCTATCCGGACGGCCGGTTCCTCCACATCATCAGGGACGGACGGGACGTCGCCCGCTCGCTGCTGGTCCAAGACTTCGGGCCTGACGACATCTCCGGGGCTGCGGCCGAGTGGCGTTCAGTGGTCGAATCGGCGCGAGAGGCTGAGCTCCCCGATGGCGCCTACCGGGAGATCCGCTACGAGCGGCTGCTGGCCGAGCCCGAGCGAGCGCTTGGGGAGATCTACCGGTGGCTCGGGCTCGACGCCTCATCCGACGTGCTCGGATCGGCGCTGGCGGAGATCCGCACCGATCGCAACGTCGACCAGGCTTCCCAGCACCGGATCGCGACCGAGAAGTGGCGGAGAGAGTTCCGGCGCGAGGACCTCGAGGCGTTCAATCGGATCGCCGGCGACCTGATCTCCGAGTTGGGTTACCCGGAGGCGGATCCGGCGGAGCTCGCGCGCAGGCCGGCGGCGGGGCGGCGGATTCGCCCGCCACGGGTGCGGATTCCACACCGGCTGCGACGCCGGCGCCCGGTCGACGAACGGGGGCGCAGAGCCGCAACGCAGACCGTAATCGACGATCTGATCGCGGCGATCATCGACTGGGACGAACCGGCGCTTCGGGGCCTGCTCGCCCCGGAGGCGGTCCTCCGGGTGGTCACCGCCGACGGGACCGAGGAGCAGGCGCGAGGAGACGGCGCAGTGGAACTCGCTAGGCGGTGCTTGGCCAGCGATCCCGTCTTCAGCGCGCCACAGACCCGCGGCGATGTTTTTCCGTCCCTGCCGCAGTTCGCGATCGTGCTCACCTTCGCGCCGCCGGCAGGGCCGAGCCGTCACAGGGCGCTGTTCTGCGAGCTTCGGGGGGGCTCGATCGGCTGGCTGACCGTGTATCTGCTCGACTGAGCGTCGAGACCGGCGCCCCTAGCCCACTAGCCGAGCTCGCGACGAACGACCTCGACCAAGCGGTGGGAGATCTGGACGCATTCCGACTCGTCGGGCGCCTCGACCATCACCCGGACGAGCGGCTCGGTCCCGGAGGCCCGTAGCAATACCCGGCCCCGGCCCGTCAGGGCCTCGGCCTCGGCCGCGACCGCGGACCACACGGCCTCCGCGTCGTCGAGACCGTCGCGATCGGCGACCTCGACGTTGCGCAGGACCTGCGGCAGCCGCTCCATCGGCACCGCGTCCGCGAGGCGCGCGGCGCCGAGCGCACTGATCGTCAGCAACGCCGCGGCGATCCCGTCGCCGGTTGGCGCGAAGTCCTCCCAGATGATGTGCCCGGACTGCTCGCCGCCCAGTTCCCAGCCGCGGCGCTCGAGCTCGGCCGAGACATGGCGGTCGCCGACCGGCGTCGTGGCTACCTCGATTCCCGCGTCGGCCATCGCCTGGTGAAAGCCGTAGTTGCTCATCACCGTGACCACCACCCCCGCGAGCGAGCCCGCCGCGCGCAGGTGGGTGGCGGCGAGGGCGATGAGCTCGTCGCCGTCACGGATCCGGCCCTCGCCGTCGACCGCGATCACCCGGTCGCCGTCGCCGTCGAAGGCAAAGCCCAGCTCGGCGTCCGACCCGCCGACCAGCTCGGCGAGCCGCTCGGGGGTGGTCGAGCCGCAGCCCTCGTTGATGTTGCGGCCGTCCGGCTCGGCGCCGATCACCTCGACCTCGGCGCCGAGGCGGCGAAATGCCTGCGGCGCCGCCCGGTAGGTGGCGCCGTTGGCGCAGTCGACCGCCACCCGCCGGCCGTCCAGGTCGAGCCGGAAGTGGCTCCCGAGCTCGCGTAGGTAGTCGTCGACCGCGGCCTCCAGCGCGCGCACCATGCCCGCGCCGCCCCCAGTCCTCGAAGTCGCGCGCCCGGCGGCAAAGCGCTCTTCGATCCTGGCCTCGAGAGGCTCGTCGAGCTTGCGGCCGTCGGCACCGAAGAACTTGATCCCGTTGTCGCGCCAGGGGTTGTGCGAGGCCGAGATCACTGCCGCGAGGTCGAGCCCCAGCCGGCGGACGAGTATCGAGGCGGCGGGGGTGGGCAGCACCCCGCCGAGCAGCGCGTCGCCGCCGGCCTGCGCCACCCCGCCCGCGAGCGCCGACTCGAGCATCGGCCCCGACTCGCGGGTGTCCCGGATTATCAGCACCTGGGGGCGCTGCGCCTCGATCTCGGCGGTCGCCGCCGCCCCGAGCGCGAGCGCCAGCTCAGCGGTCAGCCGCTCCCCGGCGACCCCGCGGACGCCATCGGTGCCAAACAGCTTTTCCTGGCTTGCCATCGCGGTCATGAGGGCCCGAAAACCAAGTAGATCAAGGACGCAGGGCGATCGGCGAAGGGAGCGTAGTTGAGACCTACGTGACCGAGACGATCGCCCGAGGACGCCGAGCTGCGCCGGTTTGCAGGGCCCTCAGCGCTTGGAGAACTGCGGCCTCTTGCGGGCCTTCTTCAGCCCCGCCTTGCGCCGCTCCTTGCGGCGCGCGTCGCGGGTCAGCAGGCCGCGCCGCTTGAGCTCCGGGCGGAGCTCGGGGTCGATCTCGGTCAGCGCGCGGGCGATCCCGTGGCGGACCGCCCCGGCCTGGCCGGCGACGCCGCCGCCGTGGACCCTGACCTGGACGTCGACGGACTCCTCGTACCCGGCCGTGACCAGGGGCTGGCGGGCGATCGAGCGCAGATAGGGCCGCGGGAAGTACTCATCGAGGCCACGACGATTGACCTCGAACCCGCCGCTGCCCGCGCGCAGGACGACCCGCGCGATCGAGCTCTTGCGCTTGCCGGTCGCCTGGATCAGCGCGTCGGAGGGAAGCTCGACCTGGGGGGCGCTGCGCGCGACCGGCTCCTCGCCCTCGGCGGTCGCCTCGGCCTCCAGCCGCGCCCGCTCCTCCGCCTCGGCCTCTAGCCGGGCACGCTCCTCGGCGCTCAGCTCCCGCTCGGGCTCGATCGCGATCGGATCGAGCTCGGCCCCCGGGACCACTTCGGCCCCTTCGGCGGGCGCCTCCCGGGGCTTGGGCTCGGGCGCCTCGGCCTCGGGCCGCTCCTCGCCCTCGGGTTGCTCCTCGGCCTCGGGCGCCTCCTCGGCTTCGGGTTGCTCGGGAGGGGGCTGCTTCGGCTCCGGCGCTTCGCCCTCGGGCTGCTCGACGTTCTCGTTCTCTTCGGCCATCAGGCCTCGATCTCCATCTGCTTCGGCTGCTGGGCGGCGTGCGGGTGGTCGGGGCCGGCGTAGACCTTGAGCTTGCGGAGCTGCTGGCGGCCGAGCCTGTTGCGGGGCAGCATCCCCTGCACCGCATTGCGGATCACCTCTTCCGGGCGTCGCTCGAGCATGTCGCCCAGGGTCCGCGACCTGATCCCGCCCGGGTAGCCGCTGTGACGGTAATAGACCTTGTCGCTGCGCTTCTTGCCGGTGACCACGATCCTGGCCGCGTTGACGACCACGACGAAGTCGCCGGTGTCGCAGTGCGGCGTGTACTCGGGCTTGCGCTTGCCCCGGAGGAGGTCTGCGATCTGGGTCGCGAGCCGGCCCAGGGTCTTGCCCTCGGCGTCGACGACGAACCAGTCACGCTGGCGGTTCGCGGGTGTCGCAACGTAGGTCTTCACGGCAGAAAAGCCGCTTCCCGCAGCGAGCGCGGAACGCGGCCGCAGGATCATAGCCGTATCGGCTCGGCGCCCGGAGCCGTCGTTATACTGCCGCGCCATCGACCTGCCGAATCCCGACCTGCAAGCCGGGTTGGGAGCGGGGGAACCATTGGGACGGCGTCGAAATAGGCCGTCCCAGGGGCGAATCGGACCGCCTGGCCCGTAGCGCCGCTCTTTCGGCGCGAGCCCGTCAGCTAACCCCGCAGGCCGTGAGAAAGAGAGGCTCGACAGGATGGAGCCGGCGGCGCCAAGGAGGCGCGGGTGGCGAAAACTGATTGCGGTGGGGACTGTGGCGGCGACGCTGTCGGTCGGCGCTGGTGCTGCTGCTGCGGGCGGCGGCGGGGTCGACTCCCCGGGCGCGCCCGAGCTCGCTGACGTCACCTGCATCGAAACTTGCGCGGGGCTCCGCGAGGCGACCGCGGGGTCACGGGTCCAGCTCTCCGGCAGGAACCTCGAGACCGTCGACGCGGTCAAGTTCGCCGGCGGCGGCGGGCGGATCACCGTCGCTCCGATCAAGGTCGCGTCGGGAACGGTCGACGCGAAGGTCCCCGACGGCGCCGTCACCGGGACGGTCCGGGTCGCCGACCCATACGGCAACCAGGCCGAGACGTCCCAGAAGCTGGTCATCGTCGACGCAAGCCAGATCCCCGACGGCGGCGACTTCAAGCTCAACGCCGCCACAGCGAAACCACGTAAGACGTTCTTCGACGGTCGCCGCCGACCCAAGGTCACCTACCTGTTCGAGGGCGGCGCGCCGACCGACGTGCGCATCGAGGTGGTGAGCAAGGAGACTCGGGCGGTCGTCGCCACGCTGGTCGATTCGGCCGCCCAGCCCAACACCCAGAACACGGTCCGCTGGAACGGCAAGGCCGCGGGCGGCACCCTGGCGCCGAACGGCAAGTACAAGTTCCGGGTCGGCAACGCCGCGGGCGGCGTTGCCCAGACCACTGCCCGCGCGCGCTTCGGCTTCTACTCGCATCGGTTCCCGGTGATCGGCCGCCACAGCTACGGCGACGGCTTCGGCGCCGGGCGGAACCACCAGGGCCAGGATGTGTTCGCCCGCTGCGGCAGGAAGGTCGTCGCGGCTCGCGGCGGCACCGTGCAGTTCAACAAGACCCACTCGGCCGCCGGCAACTACCTGGTGATCGACGGCAAGGCGACCGGGACCGACTACATGTACGCGCACCTGCAGAGCCGCTCGCCGCTTCAGCGCGGCAGCCGGGTGCGGACCGGTCAGGTGATCGGCCGGGTCGGCGATACCGGCAACGCCTCCGGTTGTCACCTGCACTTCGAGGTCTGGTCGGCGCCGGGCTGGTACCAGGGCGGTCGCGCCCTCCGGTCGGTCCGCAGGCTGCTGAAGACCTGGGACTCCTGGAGCTGACCGCCGGCCGGCTCGCGCTTGGGGGCGGCCTCGCTCTCCTCGCGGCCATCGCCACCCTCGCCGGCGGCGCCTCCGAGCGGGCATCGGCCGGAGTCGGGTTCGACCTGGTGCACGCCGCGTCAAGCCCGCGACGGCGTTCTTCGACGGGGCGCGGCCGATCCGGCTGCGCTACCGCTTCGCGGCCGAGCGGCCGCTCGATCTGGCGATCCGCGTCGCCCAGCGCGGAAGCGGCAAGGTCGTCCGCCGCTGGGTGGAGCGCGACCTTGTCCCCGGTCCGGTGCACCGGCGCCGCTGGGACGGCCGGCGGGCCGACGGCGGGGTCCCCGCCGATGGCTCCTACCGCTTCGTGATCGGCCCGCTCGGCAAGCGCGGCCAGCCCGCGGACGGATTTCGCTATCGCGACCACCGCTTCCCGGTCGACGGCGCCCATGCCTACGGCGACCGCTTCGGCGTCCCGCGCAGCGGCGGCCGCGTGCACGAGGGCCAGGACGTGGTCGCGGCTTGCGGGACCCCGCTGGTCGCCACCCGGGGCGGGCGGGTGCAGGCGCGTGGCTACAGCGACGCGCTGTACGGCCACTGGGTGCTGATCGACGGCCGCGCCACCGGCACGGACTACTTCTACTCGCACCTGCGCGGGCCGGCCCTGCCTGCAGACGGCGCCCGGGTGCGCACGGGCGAGGGCATCGGCGCGGTGGGCAAGAGCGGCAACGCGCGCGGCGAGTTCTGCCAGCTTCACTTCGAGCTCTGGCCGCGCGGCTACCGCAGCGGCGCTCCCCGTGACCCGCTCTCGGCCCTGAGGCGCTGGGACGCCTCGTCCTGACCAGCCCGACGGTCTGGATCAGGGCAACCGCTACCGTGCCGCGGATGCGCGAGGGGACCGCGGCGGCGGAGACGAAGGGCTACGGGCGGGATGCGGGGCTTTTGACGATCGCCCTCGGCACCGCCGGCTTCGTCACCTACCTCTACTTCGCGATCGCCTCCCACAGCCTCTCCCGGGACGAGTACGGCGAGATCGTCGTGCTGTGGTCGGCCGTCTACGTCACCGTCGCGACCCTCTTCCGGCCGATCGAGCAGCTGCTCGCCCGCTCGCTGGCCGAGCGCGGCGGGGAGCGGGCCGCGCGCGCCCCGGTGGTCCGCGGTGCGCTCCTGATCCAGGTCGTGATCGCGGCGGTTGCGATCGCCATCGCGCTCGTCCCCAGCGGGCCGATCGAGGACGAGCTGCTCGGCAGCGACGGCACCCTGTTCGCGATCTTCCTCGGCGCCATGGTGGCGTTCGGGGCAAGCTTCTTCGCCCGGGGCTACCTCGCGGGCCGCCGCCGCTTCGGCGTCTACGCGGCCCTGTTGCTGGTGGAGGGCCTTGCGCGAGTCGGGTTCGCGCTTGTCGTCGCCGTCGGGATCGCAGACGGTCGCGATCCGATCGCCATCGGCGTCGCCGCCGGCCCGCTGCTCAGCCTGATCGTGGTCCCGCTCGCGTTCCGGGCGCGGCGCCCGCGCCGAGCGCCAGCCGTTCCCGCGGCGGGCGAGCGAGCGCCGGACATCGGCGGCGGCGGCTCCCCGGAGCCCGAGTTCACGCTCGCGGCCGGATGGGGATTCGCAAGCGCGGTGCTGTTGGTGATGCTCAGCGAGCAGGTGATCCTCAACGCCGGCCCGCTGCTGGTGAGAGCGTCCGAGGGCGCCGCGGCCGCCGGCTTCATCTTCAACGTGCTCCTGGTCGCGCGCGCGCCGCTGGTCCTCTTTCAGGCAGTCGCCGCGAGCCTGCTTCCTCATCTGACCAGGCTGCGCTCGCGCGGCGACGAGAGCGGCGAGGAGGCGTTCCGGCTCTCGGTGCGCGCGACCGCAACGGCGATCGCCGGCTTCGCCGCCGCCGTGGTCCTCGGGGTGCTGGCGGTCGGGCCCGAGGCGATGCAGCTCGCGTTCGGGGAGAAGTTCGAGTACGACCGGCTCGGCCTGGTGATCGTCGCCGTCGGCATGGGCTTCTACCTCTGCGCCCAGACCCTGAGCCAGGCGGCGCTGGCCCAGGGCCAGGTGCGGCGCGCTGCCGCCTGCTGGGCAGGGAGCGCGGCGGTGTTCGTCGTCATCAACCTGATCCCCGCGCTCGAGGTCTTCCGTCGCGTCGAGGTCGCCTTCGCCGCGACCGCGGTCGTCCTCTGCGGCCTGCTCTACCTGCTCTACCGCCAGCCGCACCCGCGGCGCGAGGACCTGGTCGAGCCCGGCTCGCCGATGGAGCTGGAGGCCCAGCTCGCCGCCGCCGACGAGGCGGGCTGAGGTCCTGGCCTCGTTCCGATGGTGGGCTTCGGCGGTCTCGGTGGCTCGGGCGGCGGGGCCGCGGGCGCCGTGGTGGGGATCCCCGCGCCCTCGGCGCCGCGGGCGTGGGTGGCCGGTCACGTAGGGGACGAGGCGATGGTGGCGCGGGCGGGGTCGAGAACCCCGCACGCGCCGCGGCGCCGGGCGACCGATGCGAGGTTTTGCCCGCCAGGCGGGCATAACGTCGCACGCGTGCCGATCCGCCGAGCGGATGCGCGGTTTTGCTGGCGGTCTCACGCCACCGCCGCACCACCCGAGAGAGTCAGCGCTTTGCTGACGAACGAAGGAGGTGCGGAGATGCCGAGGGGTCACTACCTGATCGAAGCCGTCAAGGAAGCGATCTGGGAGCTGCG
>JBOGZD010000010.1:0-39437 GCA_050697155.1 Solirubrobacterales bacterium
TCGATCGACGGCTCGGTGCGGGCGACGCTGGACGCGCTCGCCTTCGACGTGCCGGAGGTGGCGATCGTCGGCGAGCACGACCAGGCGATCAGCCACAGCCTGATCGCCGCCCGGGGCCTGGAGCTGGCGCGGATCGAGGTGGTGCTGTCCCATCCGCAGGCGAGCGCGCAATGCGCGCGCTTCATCCGCGAGCGGCTGCCCGCGGCGTCGGTGCGGGCGGCGGCGAGCACCGCCGAGGCGGTACGCGAGGTCGCCGGCGGCGATCGACCATGGGCGGCGCTTGGAACCGCCTCAGCGGCACGGATCTACGGCTGCGCGGTGCTCGCAGCCGGGGTCGAGGACGAGCCGGACAACCTCACGAGGTTCGTATGGATCGCCCCGGCCGGCACCTCGACCGTCGGTGACGGTCGGTGGCGGACGACGCTCTGCTTCTCCGAGCTCGGCGCGGACCATCCCGGCGCCCTGGTCGAGGCGTTGACCGAGTTCTCGAGCCGTGAGGTGAACCTGACCCGGATCGAGTCGCGGCCGCTGCGCCGCGGGCTCGGCCGCTACATGTTCCTCATCGACCTCGACGGGGGCCAGTCCGAACCCCCGGTCGGCGCGGCGATCGAGGCGCTGCGCGGCAAGGCCGAGAACGTGCGCGTCCTCGGCAGCTACCCCACTCAAAGCCGCGGCGTGCCGGGTTGATCCGCAGCGTCAGGGAGATCCCTCTCTACAATCCGGCGCACCATGGACACGGTGGGCGACGCCGCGGTAGCCCTGCCCGGAGCTTCGTCCGTCAACGGCCACGCGCATCCCAACGGGAACGGCAACGGGGCCGTGACGGTCAGAACCGGGGGTCGAGTCCTGGTCCTCAACGCCAGCCACGAGCCGATCAACGTCTGCACGGTTCGCCGCGGGGCGGTGCTGGTGCTCAAGGGCCGCGCGGAGGTGCTCGAGGAGGGCGAGGGAGCGCTTCACTCCGAGCGCCTCGAGCTCGCCCGCCCGTGCGTGATCCGGCTGATTCGCTACGTGCGGATCCCGCGGGACGTCCACCGGCGCAAGATCACCCGCAAGGCGGTGCTCGCGCGCGACGCGTACACCTGCCAGTACTGCGGCCGAGAGGCCTCCGGACTCACGGTCGACCACGTGATCCCGCGCAGCCGCGGGGGCGAGTCGGTGTGGGAGAACATCGTCGCCTCCTGCGCCCCGTGCAACCGCCGCAAGGGAAACCGCCTACCGCGGGAGGTGGAGATGCATCCCGCGAAGCGGCCGAAGCCCCCGGGGCCGACCGTCTTCATCCGCATCGCCAGCCCGCGGGTCCCGCTCGCCTGGGAGCCGTACCTGGTCGCGGTCTGAGCCGCGGCCCGCCGCAGTAGCCGTCAGAGGCGTCCGCGGGCGCGCGCGTATGCCTCCGCGAACTCGCGCGACCGGCGACGGTTGTTGAGCCACTGGGCCAGCTTCGGCGCCAGTGCGTGGATCGCGATCAGCGGCCGGGCGCCCGGACCGGCCACGAGCACCTCAGCCCGGTCCTCCCGGACCGCCTTCACCACCGCGCCGCCGACCGCCTCGGGCGGCTTCGGGGTCAGTGGCCATGGGGGCTCGGGCGTCGCGCCCTCGAGCCGGCCGTACATCCCGACGCGGCTGATGAAGATCGGGCAGATCGCCGAGAAGCTCACCGGCTCGTCCGCGTACTCGCCGCGCAGCGAATGGGTGAACCCGACCACGCCGTGCTTGGTTCCGGCGTAGGAGGCGAGGAAGGGGGAGCCGGCCTTGCCCGCCATCGAGGCGACGTTGACGACGTGCCCGCGGCGGCGCTCGAGCATCCCCGGCAGGACGACCCGAGTCAGCTCCATCACCGCCAGCAGGTTGACCGAGACGATCGCCTCGAGCTCCTCGCGGCTCTGATGGCCGAATCCGCCGCCGAACTCGAGCCCGGCGTTGTTGACCAGGATGTCGAGCGGGCCGACCGCGTCGGCGGCGTGGCGGACGAGCATCTCGAGCCCGGCCGTGTCCGTGAGGTCGGCGGGGACCGGCTCGACCGCGACCCCTCGCGGGCGCAGCTCGGCGACGAGGTCGTCGACCGAGGCCTCGGGCAGCTCGCAGAGCGCCAGGTTCACGCCCTCGGCGGCGAGCGCTCGGGCGATGTAGTGGCCCAGCCCTCCCGCGGCGCCCGTCACCAGCGCGTTTCGCCCTCGCAGCTCCATCGGGCCGCAACCCTAGATGGTCGTCGGCCGCACGCGGACAAGCGAAGGGCCGCCCCCTCGGGGGCGGCCCTTCCAAGGTGCGATTTCGTGCGGGTTGCGGGTTGTCAGCGGCCGGGCGGGACGTGCCCCGGCCCCCGCTGCCCGCCGGCGCTCGGGGTGGATTCCACCGAGCGGGTCGCACGACCGCTCAGCGGCCCTGCACCTCCGGCGTCCCGAAAAGCAAATCACTCAACTTCGGACCACCTCCTTTCTCCGGTGATCACGATTGAAGCAGACGCGGCAGTCGGGGTGGGCCCCCGGGGGTTCGGTTATCCCCACCGAATTCGCTCCGGCAGATCGCTAGCTTGGGCCAGTCATGTCCGAGGCCGCGATCGAGACCGAGGCGCTGGAGAAGTCCTACGGCAACGTGCGGGCGCTCTGCGGCGTCGACCTGCGGGTGCAACCCGGGACCGTGCTCGGCCTGCTCGGCCCGAACGGCGCCGGAAAGACCACTGCGGTCCGCATCCTCACCACTCTGCTGCCGCCCGACGGGGGCAGCGCCCGGGTCGCCGGGCTCGACGTGGTCCGCGACGCCGCCAGGCTCCGCGCCGAGATCGGGCTCGCCGGGCAGTACGCCGCCGTCGACGAGAACCTGACCGGAGCCGAGAACCTGGAGATGTTCGGGCGCCTCTACCACCGCCCCCGCGCCGAGGCCCGCGCGCGGGCCTATGAGCTGCTCGAGCACTTCGAGCTCGCCGAAGCCGCCGACCGGCTGGTCCGCACCTACTCGGGCGGCATGCGCCGCCGGCTCGACCTCGCCGCGGCGCTGGTCGTGCGCCCGCCCGTGATCTTCCTCGACGAGCCGACGACCGGGCTCGACCCGCGCGCCCGGATCGGCCTCTGGGAGGCGATCGAGGGCCGTCGCGCCGCCGGCACCACCGTCCTGCTCACCACGCAGTACCTCGACGAGGCCGACCGCCTCGCCGACCGGATCGCCGTCATCGACCACGGCCGCGTGATCGCCGAGGGAACCTCCGACGAGCTCAAGCGGCGAGTCGGGGGCGAGCGCCTCGAGGTGACTCTCTGTAACTCGTCTGCGACTGATGCGGCCCTCTCGGTGCTTGCCCCGTTGGCCGAGGAGCGGCCGTCGGCCGACGACGGCGTGATTCGCGTCCCGATCACGGAGCGAACCGGCGCGATCGCCGCCGCGGTGCGACGTCTCGACGAGGCGGACGTGGCGATCGACGACATCTCGATCCACCTGCCGACGCTCGACGACGTCTTCCTCACCCTGACCGGGCGCCCGCCCGAGGACGAGCGGGGCGAGGACGGGGATCGGGAGGATGGCAACCAGCGGAACGGTGACCGGCGAGAGGCCGCGCAGCGCGAGACGGAGGCCGTGCGATGACCGCCCTGCGCTACTCGATCACCGACACGCTGATCCTCGCCGAGCTGGTGCCTCGGGCTGATCGCGGTCTTCGGCTGGCTCTCGGTGGCCCGCTACCGGCGCGCCGTTTCGAGTTAGCCGCTCGGAGCACGGGGGCCTTGGCCGCCGACGCCGATCGGACGCTGTCGCAACGCGAGCTCAACCGCGCGCTGCTCGCCCGCCAGTTCCTGCTCGGGCGTGGTCGCCTGGGGCTGCCGAAGGCGCTCAAGCGGATCGGCGGGATTCAGGCCCAGTACGCGCCCTCGATGTACGTCGGGCTCTGGTCGCGGTTGGAGGGATTCGAGCGGGCGAAGCTGACCCGGGCGCTCGAGCGGCGCTCCGTCGTCCAGGGAACCCTGCTGCGGGCGACGATCCACCTCGTCTCGCCCGCCGACTGGTGGCGGTTCTCGATCGCGACCAAGCGCGAGCGCAAGGCTCGCTGGCGCAGGTCCCACCGCGGCGAGCCCAGCGACCGCACGATGGACGCCGCCGCGCGCCGCGTCCGCCGGCGGCTCGGCGAGGGACCGCTGACACGCAAGGAAGTCGACGAGCTGATCGGGATGGGGCCAGCCGCGGTGAGCGGGATCTCGCTGTGGATCGACATCGTTCGCGTGCCCCCGTCGGGAACATGGGACCGCCGGCGCGCCGACCTCTACGGCGACGCGGAGGCCTGGCTCGGGCCGAAGCCAGAGCTCTCCGAGGCCGACGCCACGGTCGAGCTCGTGCGCAGCTACCTGCGCGGGTTCGGCCCCGCCGCCCGCGGGGAGATCGCCGACTGGGCGGGGTTGCCGGTGGGACGGGTGACCGCGGCGCTGGGGCGGATCGGGCCGCGGCGGTCTCTCAGCGAAACCGGCGACGAGCTGGTCGATGTTTCCCGGGCGGCGCTTCCTGATCCCGAGACGCCGGCCCCGGTGCGCTTCCTGCCGGTCTGGGACGCGACCCTGCTCGCCCACGCCCGGCGCACGAACATCCTCCCTGAGGAGCACCGTGCCCGGGTGTTCAACGTCAAGACCCCGCAATCGGTCAACACCTTCCTCGTCGACGGCCAGGTCGCGGGGACCTGGAAGCACGAGCGGGGCAGGGTGGTGCCGGAGCCGTTCGCGCGCCTCGCCGCCGCCGACCGCAAGGCGCTGGCCGAGGAAGCCGAGCGGCTCGCCGAGCTCTACGCCTGAGCGGGCTGCGTCCAGGCGCTGCCGAGCGCCTCGACCACCGCGCGAGCGCACTCGGCGCCCTGCTCGTGATCGGGGTCGAGATCCGCGAGGCTCACACCGGCCAGTCGCGAGGACGCCAGCAGCGGTGAGATCAGCTCGACGACCTCGCCCCAGCGAAGCCCCTGTGGCTGCGCGTAGGTGACGGCCGGCAGCTCGGCGGCGTCGAGCGCATCGACATCCAGGTGCAACCACGCAGGCCGATCGGCGACGGCGAGGATCCGCTGCGCGACCGCGCTCGCTCCCTCGCGGCGGAGGTCGGGTGCGGTGGTCTGGGCGACGCCCGCGGGGATCGCGGCGATCTCGGCGGCAACCTCCGGGGCGAGGCCGGCTGGGCGGTGGCCCACGAGCGCGACGTGCTCCGGGTCAACCATTGGGGCGGTTCCGGCGAGCTCAGTTAGGGCCGGTGCTCCGTGTCCGAGCACCATGGCGAGATCCATGTCGGCCGCCTCACCGGTCGGCGATCTCTCGCCGTCGAGCGCGTCGGGGTGCCCGTCGATCATCCACAGCCCGAGCGGGCCGGTCGCGATCCGGGCGCCCGCGAGCGCGCCGGGAAGCAGGCTGCAGTCGCCGCCGAGCACGAATGGGCGCTCACCGGCGCGAATTACGCCCGCAACCGCGTCGCGCAACGTCTCGGAAGCGGCGGTGAGCTGCTCGGCCGCGATCACCCCCGTCGCGCGATCCCGGACCGGGTCGCGCAGCGGTGGCACCACATCGCCGACGTCGCGAAGCCCAAGCCGCTCGGCGAGACCGGCTGCTCGTAACGCCTCCGGCGCGCGCTCTTCGCCGCGCCCGGTGCCCGAGGAGTCCAGCGGCGCCCCCAGCAGGGTCCACGGCGCCGCCGGCGTGGCCACCGGTTAGCCGCCGGCGCCGTCGGAGTCGGAGGACGTCGCGCCTTCGGCCGCAGCCGCCGCGGCGGCGTCCGCCTCCTCGGCAACGTCGGCGCTCGACTCGACCACTAGCGCGACCGCGGAAACGCGGTCGTCGTCCTTGATGTTCATCACCCGCACGCCTTGCGTGGGGCGGCCCATCTGGGAGATGCCGCCGGCGTTGGTGCGCTGCACCATCCCGTTCTGGGAGATGAACAGCAGGTCCTGGTGCTCGCGGACGATCAGCGCGCCGGCGAGCCCGCCCTTCTTCGTCGTCAGCTTCGCCGTCAGGACGCCCTTGGTGCCGCGGCCCTTGACCGGGTACTCGGCGACGGCGGTGCGCTTGCCGTAGCCGTTCTCGGTGACGACGAAGAGCTCAGAGTCGTCGCGGGCGACGTCCATCGTCAGGACGCGGTTCGGCTCCTTGCCGATCTTGCCGCCGACGTTCATCCCCTTGACCCCGGAGGTGTCGCGGCCCATCGGGCGCACCTTTGCCTCGGAGAACCGCGAGGCGTGGCCCGACTTCGAGACCAGCAGCAGGTCGTCGTCGCCCGAGGTGAGACGGACCTGGACCAGCTCGTCCCCGTCGCGGACCTTGATCGCGATGATCCCGTCGGCGCGGATCGGGGTGTTATAGGCCTTGAACTCGGTCTTCTTGACCAGTCCCTTCGCGGTCGCGAAGACAAGGTACCTGCCCTCGCTGAAGTCACGGGTGGGCTTTACCGCCATCACCCGCTCGCCCTCGCGCAGCGGCAGCACGTTGACCAGCGCAGAGCCCTTCGCGGTCCGCGATCCCTCCGGCAACTCGTAGACCTTGAGCCGGTAGACCTTGCCGCGGTTGGTGAAGAAGAGCATGAAGTCGTGGGTCGAGCAGATGTGCAGGTGCTCGATGTAGTCGCCCTCCTTCAGGTTCATCCCCATCACCCCCACCCCGCCGCGGCGCTGCTGGCGGTAGGTGATCAGCGGAAGCCGCTTGACGTAGCCGGAGTGGGTGATCGAGACGACCATCTGCTGGTCGGCGATCACGTCCTCGACGTTTAGATCGCCGTCGAAGGGCGCGATCTCGGTCCGCCGCTCGTCGCCGTGGCGCTGCTCGATCTCACCGAGCTCGTCGACGATCACCCCGTCGATCCGGGTGGGATCGCCGAGGATCGCGCGCAGCTCGGCGATCCGCTCGACCAGCTCGCCATGCTCGGAGCGGACCTTGTCGGACTCCAGCGCCGTGAGTCGCTGCAGGCGCATGTCGAGGATCGCCTGGGCCTGCTCGATCGAGAGCTCGAACTTCTCGATCAGCCCCGTGCGGGCGGCTTCGGGGTCCTTCGAGCCGCGGATCAGCTCGATCACCTCATCGAGGTTGTCGAGCGCGATCAGGAGGCCCTCGAGGATGTGGGCGCGGGCCTCGGCGCGGCGCAGCTCGTACTGGGTGCGGCGGGTGACGACGTCGCGTTGATGGGAGACGTAGTGCTGGACGACCTCCTTGAGGGAGAGGGTCCGGGGCACCCCGTCGACCAGCGCGACCATGTTGACCCCGAACGAGGTCTGCATCTGGGTGTGCTTGTAGAGCTGGTTGAGCACGACCTGGGCCGGGTCGCCACCTCGCTTGAGCTCGATCACCAGGCGCATCCCGGAGCGGTCGGACTCGTCGCGCAGGTCGGAGATCCCGCTGATCTTCTTCTCGCGCACCAGGTCGGCGATCTTGGTGATCAGCCCGCCGTCGCCGCCCTTCTTGACCATGAACGGCAGCTCGGTGACGATGATCGCCTCCTTGCCGCCCTTGAGCGGCTCGACGTGGGCGCGGGCGCGCACCCGGATGCTGCCGCGCCCCGACGCGTAGGCATCGCGGATGCCGCTCGGGCTCATCAGGCCGCCGCCGGGGAAGTCGGGGCCCTTGACGTGGGTCATCAGGCCCTGGAGATCGACCTCGGGGTTCTCGATGCAGGCCTTGACCGCGCCGACCGTCTCGCCGAGGTTGTGCGGCGGGATGTTGGTCGCCATCCCGACCGCGATCCCGGCGGCGCCGTTGACCAGCAGGTTCGGAAACCGCCCCGGCAGCGCCAGCGGCTCGGCCTGCGACTCGTCGTAGTTGGGCCCGAAGTCGACCGTCTCGGACTCGATCTCCCGCAGCATCTCGGTGGCGAGCCGGGCGAGCCTGGCTTCCGTGTATCTCATGGCGGCTGGCGGGTCGTCGTCGATCGAGCCGAAGTTGCCCTGGCCGTCGACCAGCGGGTAGCGCAGGGAGAAGTCCTGTGCCATGCGGGCGAGGGTGTCGTAGATCGCGGTGTCGCCGTGGGGGTGGTACTTGCCCATCACCTCGCCGACGATGAAGGCGCACTTGCGGTAGGCGCGGGTCGGCTGCAGGCCGAGGTCGTGCATCGCGTAGAGGACCCGGCGGTGGACCGGCTTGAGCCCGTCGCGGACGTCGGGCAGGGCGCGGCCGACGATCACGCTCATCGCGTAATCGAGGTACGAGGAGCGCATCTCCTGGGTGAGCTCGCGCTCCTCGATCCGGCCGGTCAGTGCGTCCAGTGAGCCTTCCATGATCAGACGCCAGGCGCCCGACGCCAGGCGCCAGGCTTCGAGAACAGGCCCTGGCGACTGGCGACTGGCGACTGGCGACTACACGTCAAGGAAACGGACCTCCTTCGCGTGCCGTTCGATGAACACCTTGCGCGGCTCGACCTTGTCGCCCATCAGGTCGGCGAAGATCCGCTCGGCCGTCGTCGCATCCTCGATCGTCACCCGCTGCAGCGTTCGGGTGGCCGGGTCCATGGTCGTCTCGCGCAGTTGATCGGCGTTCATCTCGCCGAGGCCCTTGAACCGCTGCAGCGAGACCCCGTGCTTGGCCAGGTCGAGGATCGCCCGGCGCAGGGCGCCGAACGAGTCGGCGACCGCGCTTCGCTCGCCCAGGCTGACCTCGAACGGAGGTCGGCCCACCTGCTTGAGCAGCTCGCTGTGGACGTCGACGAGGTGGCGGTACTCGGTCGATTTGAACAGCGAGGCGGGGAGCGCGTGGGTGCGGGCGAGGCCGCTGCGCCGGTGGATCGCCTTGACGACGAGCTGGTCGCCGTCCTCGGAGACGAGCTCGGTCGTGAACGCCTCACCCTCGGGGTCCTCGGCCTTGAGCAGCTTCTTGGCCGCGGTCATCGTCGTCGCGCCGGCGTCGAGGATCTGCGACTCGGACAGGAAGTCGACCAGCTCGTGCCCAACCTCCGCCTGCAGCGAGTCCGACCAGCCCTCGTACTCCTTGTGTCGGCGGTTGAACCTCTGCCAGCGCGCGGCGGTCAGCTTGCGCTTCTTGCCCTCGGCATCGGCGAGCTCGAACTCCTCCAGCCGGTCGCGCAGCAGCAGCGCCTCGAGCTCTGACTCCTTCTCGACGTAGAGCTCCTGCTTGCCGTTCTTGACCCGGTAGAGCGGCGGCTTGGCGATGTAGACATATCCGGCGTCGATCAACTCCGGCATCTGGCGGTAGATGAAGGTCAGCGCCAGGGTGCGGATGTGCGCCCCATCCACGTCAGCGTCGGTGGCGAGGATGACTTTGTGGTAGCGGGCTTCCTCGAGGCTGAACTCGTCGTGGACGCCGGTGCCGATCGCGGTGATCAGCGCCTGGATCTCGTTGTTGGCGAGCACCTTGTCGATGCGGCTCTTCTCGACATTGATGATCTTGCCTCGCAGCGGCAGCACCGCCTGCGTGTTGCGGTCGCGCGCCTGCTTCGCCGAGCCGCCCGCCGAGTCGCCCTCGACGACGAACAGCTCGGCGTCGCGCGGGTCCTTGACCGTGCAGTCGGCGAGCTTGCCCGGCAGGGTCGAGTTCTCGAGCGCCGACTTGCGCCGGGTCAGGTCGCGCGCCTTGCGCGCCGCCTCGCGGGCGCGAGCGGCGTCGACCGCCTTGGTCAGGATCCGCCGCGCCTCCGACGGGTTCTCCTCGAGGAACTCGCCGAGCTTGCGGTTGACGGTCTCCTTGACCAGCCCCTCGACCGGCGGGTTGCCGAGCTTGGTCTTCGTCTGGCCCTCGAACTGAGGATCGCGCAGCTTCACCGAGATCACCGCGGTCAGCCCCTCACGCACGTCCTCGCCGCTGAGGTTCTCGTCCTTCTCCTTCAGCAGCGCCTTCTGGCGGGCGTAGGCGTTCAGGGTCCGCGTCAGCGCCGAGCGAAAGCCCGAGAGGTGCGCGCCGCCCTCGTGGGTGTTGATGTTGTTGGCGAAGCTGAACACCGACTCCTGGTAGGAGGTGTTCCACTGCATCGCCACCTCCACCTGGCCGTCCTTGGTCTCGTTGTCGAAGAAGACGGTCTTGCGGTGCAGCGCGTCCTTGTTCTCGTTGAGGTGCTTGACGAAGTCGACGATCCCGCCCTTGTAGAGGAAGGTGTCCTTGCGCCCGGCGCCGCGCTCGTCGACCAGGTCGATCCGCAGCCCGCGGGTGAGGAAGGCGGTCTCGCGCATCCGCTCGGCGAGCGTCTGGTAGTCGAGCTCGAGCGTCTCGAAGACCTCGGCGTCGGGGAGGAAGCTGATGATCGTGCCGGTGCCCTTGACCTTCTCGCCGCGCCTGAGGTCGGCCTTAGGCTCGCCGCGCTCGAAGTCCTGGGTCCACTTGTGGCCGTCGCGGCGGACCTCGAGCGCGAGGCGCTCGGAGAGCGCGTTGACGACCGATACCCCGACCCCGTGAAGGCCCCCGGAGACCTTATAGCCACCGCCCTCGCCGAACTTCCCGCCGGAGTGCAGCGTCGTCAGCACGACCTCGGCCGCGGGGCGCTTCTCCTCCGGGTGCTCGTCGACGGGGATCCCGCGGCCGTCATCGACGACGGTGACGCTGTTGTCGGGATGAAGGGTGACCGCGATCCGGTCGCAGTGGCCGGCGAGCGCCTCGTCGACCGAGTTGTCGACCACCTCGTAAACGAGGTGGTGCAGCCCGCGCGGCCCGGTCGAGCCGATGTACATGCCCGGGCGCTTGCGGACGGGATCGAGACCCCGCAGGACGGTGATCTCGCCCGAGGTGTAACCGTCTCCGGCAGCCTTCTGCCGCTTGGCCTGGGCCCGCTTGCGAGCAGCGCTAGTTGCCTTTGCCACTAAATCCTTTCCGTCCTTCTCAACGAGAAGCCCCGATCCCCATTGCCCGCGCGCGGGCGTGCACGGCCGGATCGGGGCATGCGTGCAAGTTCACATAAGGATATCAGCTACGGCCCCCGGAAAGCGCGGCGGCGAGCGTCAAAATCCCTGCAAATCGCGCACAAAGCGTAACATCAGCCCGGCGGGGGAGTGGCGACGAAGCGAAGCCGCCTCAGGGGCCCCGAACCGGCCTCCGCGAGGCTCGCGTTCAGCCGCTCGAGCAGCTCGTCCTGGAGCAGATCGAGCTCCTGCGCCCAGGTGGCGGCGGTGCACGCGACGGTCAGCACTCCGTCGCGCTCGGCGACCGGCTCCGACTCGGCCGCGATTCGCTCGCCGACCGCCGGAGTCCATTGCGCCTGCGCGGCCGCGAGCAGGGTCGCCGGCTCGACCCCGGCGCGCACGGCGCGCACGGCGTCGCCGAGCCGGTGTGGGCGCCGGCGTCGCCCATGCGCCCCCTGGCCGCGGGCGCCGGCGCTCATGCCGCCGCGGCGTCATCGGCGAGCGCGGCGATCGTCCGCCCGTCGCGAACCGCGATCTCCTCCCGCGGGATGACGCTCGGAAGCTGCTCGAGCCCAGTCGCGGTGAGCAGCGCCTGCCCGTCGCCGGCCAGCGCCTCGAACAGCATCCGCCGCCGCTCGCCGTCGAGCTCGCTGGTCACGTCGTCGAGGAGCATCAGCGGGGTTGGGCGGCGGTCGGCGATCAGCGCCCCGCGCTCGGCGAACAGCAGCGCCAGCAGGGCGATCCGCTGCTCACCCTGGGAGCCGTAACGCCGCAGCGAACGGCCGCCGAGTTCGAGCGCGAGCTCGTCGAGATGCGGGCCCCAGCCCGTGTATCCGCGAGCGATATCGGGCTCGAGGCGCCGCTCGAGCTCGCTGCGGAACCCGTCCGCATCAGCCTGCTCGCAGCGCGGGCGGTAGCGCAGCTGCGCCTCGCCGTCGAGGCCGAGCTCGTCCGCGTAGCGGGTGAAGTCGAGCGCCAGTCGCTCGGCCGCGTCAGCGCGAGCGGCCATCAGGTCGACGCCGGCCGTGGCGAGCTCGAGATCCCAGGCATCGAGCGAGTCGGGGGCGGCCCCGGCGCGGATCCGCGCGAGCAGCGCGTTGCGCTGCGCCAGAGCGCGCGCGTAACGGCGGCGGATCTCGGCGCTCGCCGGGCGCAGCGCGGCGCAGAAGCGGTCGAGGTGCGAGCGGCGACCAGCGGGAGGTCCCTTCACCAGCGCCAGGCGATCGGGCATGAACACGGCGATCGGCGGGCGCAGGTCGGCCGCCTCGGGGCCCGCCGCGGTCCCGTCTACCAGCTGGCGCCGCCCGGTGCCACGCTCGACCGCGGCGAGGAACTCCCGCCGCTGGCCACCCTCGGCGACCCGGGCCTCGGCCCGGGCGACGGCGGCGCCGAAGGCGATCAGCTCGCGGTCGTCGCGGGTACGGCAGGAACGGCCGGCGAGCGCCATGTAGGCCGCCTCGAGCCAGTTGGTCTTTCCGGCGCCGTTCGGGCCCCAGAGCACGGTCACCCCGGCCCCGGGCCGGATCGCAGAGTCGGCGAGGTTGCGAAAGCCGAGCACGGCGATCTGCTCGACCCGCATACCTAGGCCTCTACTAGACGTTTAGCCTGATCGGCATGACGAGGTAGCTGAAGTCCTCGTCGCCGACCGGGCGCAGCAGGCCCGGGCGAAGCGGTGAGCTGAGCTGGAGCGCGAGCTCCTCGGACTCGATGCTCTCCACCCCCTCGATCAGGAACTGCGGGTTGAAGGCGATCTCGAGCGGCTCGCCGGAGTAGGGCGCCGGCATCGCCTCGGCGGCATCGCCGATCTCGGGCGTCTCCGCCGCGACCGTAAGCTCACCCTCGGCGAAGGCCAGCCGCAGGGGCGCATTGCGCTGGGCGAGCTGGCTCACCCGCCTGGCGATCTCGAGGAACTCCGCCCGCGGCAGCCGCACCTCGTGCTCGAACGATTCGGGGATCAGCTGCCGCCAGCTCGGGAACTGACCCTCGATCAGCCGCGACGAGAGCAGCACGTCGCCGGCGCGGAAGATCGCCTGGCTGCGTGGCATCGTGATCTCGATCTCGTCAGGGCCCTCGGCCGAGATCACCCGCGCGAGCTCGCGCAGCGCCCGGGCGGGAACGTTTGCCTCCAGGGCCTGGCCGAGCGCCGTCTCGAGCGCGGTGTGCTTGACGCTCAGCCGGTAGGAGTCGGTGGCCACCATCGTCAGCGTGGTGTCCTCAGCGTGGAGGAAGACGCCGGTGAGGATCGGGCGTACCTCGTCGCGGGAGGCGGCGCGCGCGACCCGGTCGATCGTCGCCGCGAGCGGGGCCGCCGGCAGCCTGATGGCATCGCCCTCGAACTCGGGCAGTCGAGGGAAGTCCTCGGCGGGCAGGGTGCGCAGGTGAAAGCGCGCGCCGGCCGCGGTGAGCTCGACATCGCGCTGCTCGGCGCGCTGCTCGATCGCCACCGGCTCCGAGGGCAGGCTGCGGACCACGTCGGCGAGCAGGCGGCCCGGGAGCAGCAGTGTTCCCTCGCGCTCGACCTCGGCGTCATCGAGGCTGCGTGTCAGCGCCAGCTCCATGTCGGTCGCACGCAGTGTCAGCCGACTCGACTCTGCGATCAGCAGGATCCCTCCCAGCGACGGCAACGTGCTGCGAGCGGATACGGCTCGGCCGACGAGCTGCAGCGCACCGAAAAGGGAATCGCGGGGGATGGAGAGCTTCATGACAGAGCTGGGCATATTCCTACTGGGTTCAGATGTTTCTGTGTTGGGGGCGGATGTGGAAGGAGCCTCGGGCTCGGCTTCGGAAAGGGCTGTTTCCATGTGGGTCATCGCTGTTGATCGGCTGGATGTCGGTCGGCGGAATCATCGCTGTTCGGTCGGCGGCAGTTCGTCGTCCCCAGATCGGCACGGATTTTGTGAATAATGGCGGCGGTCTCCGAGCCCGGCTCGAGTCGGCCGTCGACGGCCCGAAGTGCGTGGATCACGGTGCTGTGATCGCGGTCGAAGGCCTGGGCGATCTGAGTCAAGGTGAGCGGGGTGAGCTCGCGTGTGAGGTACATCGCGAGTTGGCGGGCACGAGCGACCCGCGACGTGCGGCGCGAGGAGAGCAGGTCGCTGCGGGAGAGGCCGTGAGCGGCGCAGATGGCGTCCTGGATCGCCTCCAGTGAGGGCGCCTCTCGGGGCCCGGCGGCCTTCAGCTTGCGCTCGCCGCCCAGCGCTTGGCGGACCAACGAGGCGGACAGCGGCTCGCTGAGCAGCGAGGCGAAGGCAAGCACGCGGGTCATCGCCCCCTCGAGCACGCGGATGTTCTCGGGCGCTCGCGCTGCGATCTCGCGCAGCACGGCGGGCTCGGGCAGCTCTCGAGCCGGACTCGCGTCGCTCGCCAGGCGCCAGAGAAGGGCAAGCCGGGTGCGCAGGTCGGGTGGCTCGAGCTCGACTCGCAACCCCCAGCTGAAGCGATCCCGAAGCCGGGTCGCGAGCCGCGAAAGCGCCTCCGGTGTGCGGTCCGAGGAGAGCACGATCTGCTTGCCGGCCGCGTGCAGCGCGTTGAAGGTGTGGACGAACTCCTCCTCGGTGCGCTGCTTGCCCTCGAGGATCTGGACGTCGTCGATCAACAGCGCGTCGAGCTCGCGATAGCGGGCCTTGAACGCCTCCGGGCCGTGGTGACGAAGCGCGGCGACGAACTCGGTGGTGAATCGCTCGGCGGTCGTGTAGTGGACCGAGAGCGAGGGGTGCTGGCGCCGCATGTAGGCGGCGATCGCCCCGAGCAGGTGCGTCTTGCCGAGCCCCGGTGGCCCGTGGAGGAAGAGCGGGTTGTAGGCCTCGCCCGGCGACTCGGCGACGGCGAGTGCGGCCGCGTGCGCGAGCCGATTGCCGGCTCCGATCACGAAGCGGTCGAAGGTGTGTCTGGGGTCGATCGGCAGCGAACGGGGGGCGCCGCTCCCGAGCGCCGTGGCGGGCGCGCCCGTCTCGACGAATCCGACCGCGGTCAGCTCGGCCGCCTGACGGGTAACCGCGGCGCCCAGGCGGCCGGCGTAGCGGCGCTCGACCCAGGCGCGCACGTTCGCCGGCGCGGAGAGGTAGAGGGTGGAGCCCTGCGCCGAGACGGCGCGCAGCGGCCGGATCCAGAGCTGGTAGGTAGACGGCGGCAGCGAGCGCCGGAGGTCGTCTCGAACCCGCCCCCAGATCGCCTCGGGATCGTCTGCGGGCGGGTCGTAGGTCACCGCGAGCGATCATAGGTCCGCCCGGTCGGGGCCAGGAGACGGCACCGCGCAAATCGCGGAAGAAAGGAACAGGTCCGTCGGCGTTCCCGTCTTCGGCTTCCGCGCCGACGGGTCCGGGCGCTCCGTATACTCCGCGCGGCCGCGGCGGCGGGGGCGGGCGCGGCAGTCCACGGATCATGAAGCGCACCTGGCAGCCCAAGAAGCGCAAGCGGGCCCGAACCCACGGGTTTCGGGCGCGGATGCGGACGCGCTCGGGTCGTCATGTGGTCCGCCGCCGCCGCCGCAAGGGCCGCAAGCGGCTCACCGTCTGACGCGGCCGCTGGCGCTGATGGCCGGGAAGCGAAAGCGCGGGCGACTCTCGCGCAGCGGTGACTTCGACCGCGTCTACCGTGAGGGCGAGTCGCACTCGAACCGGTTCCTCGTCCTCTATGCGTTCCCGCGCGGCGAGGATGCCGACGACGCGAGGCTCGGCGTCTCGGTGAGCCGCAAGGTCGGTGGCGCGGTCGAGCGCAACGCGGTCAAGCGGGCGCTGCGAGAGGCGTTCCGGGGGCTCGACCGCGAGCTTCCGGCCGACCACGACTTCGTCGTCGTCGCGCGCCCTGACGTTGCCAGTCTCGTCGAGCGTGAGGGCACGACCGGCGTCGCCGAGGCGCTGCGCGGCCTGCTCGACGAGGCGCGGCTCGGTGGGGAGCGTAAAACGTGAAACGCGCCCTGCGGGAGCTCGTTCTGCTGCCGATCCACGCCTACCGGCGGCTGGTCTCGCCGGCGCTCGCGCCGCGCTGCAAGTACTACCCGAGCTGCTCGGCGTATGCGGTCGAGGCGGTGCGTGAGCTCGGCATCCTTCGCGGCGCCGTGCTCGCCGCTTGGCGCCTCGCTCGCTGTAACCCGTGGACCCACGGCGGCGTCGATGAGGTCGCCGACCGGCGCCTGTTCCGCGATACGCCGCTGCGCGGCGAGCGGCGTCGCCACGGTCACGCCGACCCCGAGCACCGCCACGGAGCCGCCGCATGATCCCGGTCGCCAACGTCCTCCAGCCGCTCATCGACGTCGCCGAGGCGGTGATCACGTTCCTCCACGACGACGTCAGCCTCAGCTGGGGCATGTCGATCGTCGGGCTCACCTTCATCACCCGGATGGTGATCCTGCCGTTGTCGCTCAAGCAGATCAGCTCGATGCGCCACCTCCAGCAGCATGCGCCGGAGCTCAAGGCGCTGCAGGAGCGCTACAAGGACGACAAGGAGCGCCTCCAGCGGGAGATGATGAAGTTCTACCGCGAGAACGAGATCAACCCGCTCGCCTCCTGCTGGCCGCTGCTGCTCCAGCTCCCGGTCTTCCTCGCGCTGTTCTACCTGCTTCAGGGCGACGAGTTCCAACAGCAGGTTCGCGACAACCCACCGATCGGGTTCGTGTTCCTCCCCGACCTGACCGAGAACGCGACCGGCATCGACCTCGTCGCGATGATCGCCCTCTTCATCGGCACCCAGATCGGCGCCGGGCTGGTGATGTCCGCGCGGGTCCAGGATCGCAACCAGCGGCTGATCATGTTCGGGCTGCCGCTCGTCTTCGCTCCGTTCATTGCCACCTTCCCGTCCGGACTCGCCGTCTACTGGATCACCACCAACGTCTGGACCCTCGGCCAGCAGTGGGTGGTGCACACCTTCTGGCCGCCGCCCGAGACGCCGACCCCGGAGCAGGTCGCGGCGGCGAAGCCGCCGCCGCCGCCGCCGCGGAAGAAGAAGCGACGCAAGTGACCCTGCCCGAGGCTCCCGCCGAGCGCGTACGCGCGGTGCTCGAGGAGGTGGTCGAGGCGCTCGACCTCGACGCCGAGGTCAGCGTCGACGAGGACCTCGAGCGGATCCTCGGCGCGGTCGAGGGCGAGGACCTCGGGCTGCTGATCGGCCGCCGGGGGCAGACGATCGACGCGCTGCAGCTGCTCTGCTACCGGGCCGCGTTCCGCGGTCACGCCGAGCGCAAGCGGGTCGTGGTCGATGCCGCCGGCTACCGGGCGCGGCGGCGCGAGCTGGTCGAGCGCCAGGCGGACCGCGCGGCCGAGCGCGCGCTCGAGACCGGCCGTGAGATCGAGCTCGAGCCGATGAGTCCGACCGAGCGCAAGATCGTCCACGACCGGCTTGCGGACCGGACCGGCCTCGAGACCTTCTCCGAGGGCGAGGAGCCCACGCGCTGTGTGATCGTCGCCCCGCTGGTCAACGACTAAGTGCCTGAACCGGGCGATTGAACGAGTCGGCGCTGCGGGCCAAGCTGACGCCGGTGCTCGAGCTGCTCGCCGGCGATCCGGCGTCGCTGAGCGCGATCCGCGATGCAGGCCGAGCCTGGGCGATTCACGTCGAGGACTCGCTCGGCGGGCTCGACCTGGTCGGTTCCCCTCGCCGGCTCGCCGACGTCGGCGCGGGCGCCGGCTTTCCCGGGATCGTGCTCGCCGCCGCGCTCCCCGGCTGTGAGGTGGACCTGATCGAGTCGGTGGGCCGCAAATGCGACTTCATACGGCGGGCGCTGGCCGCGGGCGGGATCGACAACGCCCGGGTGGTGTGCGAGCGCGCCGAGACCTGGGCCGCCCGCCCGGCGCCGGGGGGCGGGCGTGAGGCCTACGACGTGGTCACCGCGCGCGCCGTCGGCCGCCTCGCGACGCTGGCCGAGCTCGCCTCGCCCCTGCTGGTCGACGGCGGCCGCCTGGTGGCCTGGAAGGGACGGCGCGACGAAGTCGAGGAGGCCGAGCTGGAGTCCGCGGCCGAACGCCTCGCGGTGGCACGGGGCGAGGTGCGGGCGGTCCGGCCGTTCGCCGCCTCCCGGCACCGCCATCTGCACGTGATTGCCAAGCGCGGCCCCACCCCGGCGGGACTGCCGCGCCGGCCGGGGCTGGCGAAGAAGCGTCCGTTCGGCCGCACCTCCGTCTAAGGTCGATCGCCAACCATGGGCCTCGTCTACGCGATCGCGAATCAGAAGGGAGGCGTCGGCAAGACGACCACCGCGGTCAACCTTGCCGCCGGGGTCGCCGCGAGCGGGCGGCAGGTGCTGATCTGCGACCTCGACCAGCAGTGCAACGCGACGGTCGCGCTCGGGCTCGAGCGCGACCTCGAGCCGTCCGCCTACGACACGCTCGCCGGCACGACCTCGATCGCCGCCGCCGCCCGCCCCGCCGGCCCGGACAACCTCTGGGCGGTGCCGGCGAATCGCGACCTCGCCGGCGCTTCGGTCGAGCTGCCGCGGGTGGAGCGCTATGAGTACCGGCTGCGCGACGGGCTCGGCCCGGTCCGCGATCGGTTCGCGCTCACGCTGCTCGATTGCCCACCGTCGCTCGGACCGGTGACCTTGAACGCGCTCGCCGCCGCCGACCGCGTGATCGTCCCGGTGCAGGCCGAGTACCTGGCCCTGGAGGGGCTGGTGCAGTTCCTCGAGACGCTCGACCTGGTGCGCCGCGAGCTCAACCCGGCGCTGGTTCTGACCGGCGTGCTGATCACCATGCACGACGATCGCACCCGCCTGGCGACCGACGTCGAGCGCGAGCTCCGCAACCACCTACACGAACTGGTGTTCGATACCGTGATTCCCCGCAGCGTCCGCGTCGCAGAGGCGCCGAGCCATGGGCTGCCGGTGATCGACCACGCCCCCGACTCAGCGGCCGCGGCTGCCTATCGCCGGCTCGTCGACGAGTTGGCACGGCGCGGAGGCGAGGGGCAGGAGGCGCTGGCCGCGTGACGAAGACGTACCTGGAGAAGAAGGTCGCTTCATGAGCCAACGAGGCATCGGCCGCGGGCTGGCGGCGATCCTGCCCGAGAGCGGGATCGGCGAGCCCGAGCTTCGCCACGTGCCCGTGGCGATGATCCGCAGCGCCCCCGACCAGCCGCGGCGCCACTTCGACCCCGCTTCGATCACCGCGCTCGCCGGCTCGATCGCCGAGGCGGGGGTCCTCCAGCCGCTGATCGTCCGCCCGCTCGCCGACGGGCGCTACGAGCTGGTAGCCGGCGAGCGGCGCTGGCGCGCCGCGCGCGAGGCGGGGCTGGAGACGGTGCCGGCGCTGGTCCGCGACGAGGGCGACGCCGAGCGCCTGCAGACCGCGTTGATCGAGAACGTCGCCCGAGAGGACCTAAACCCGGTCGACGACGCACGCGCCTGCGCCACCCTGGTCGAGGACCTCGGCGTGACCAAGGAGGAGCTCGGGCGCAGGCTCGGCCGCAGCCGGGTCGCGATCTCGAACCTGATCCGCCTCCTCGATCTTCCCGACGGCGCGCTCGAGCTGCTCGAGTCGGGCGACCTCAGCGAGGGCCACGGGCGGGCGATCCTCCAGGCCCGAGGCGCAGGCAAGCGCAGTGAGCTCGCCCGGCGTGCCGCCGCCGCCGGCTGGTCGGTGCGCGAGACCGAGCGCCGGGCGAAGGCCGGCGCCCCGCCACGCCCGAAGCTCGTCCCGCACCCGGACGAGGAGGCGGCGATCGGCGAGGCCGAGGAGGCGCTTGGCTCGGCGCTGGGGACCGGGGTGAAGGTAACCGCGAGCCGGCGGGGGGTGCGGGCGGAACTGCGCTTCGAGGACCTGGACGCTTTGCTTGCGTTCGCGCGCGCCATCGGCCGCGGTGGCCGGGGCACGTAGGGGCCGGGCCTCCCCGGTCCGCCCACGCGCCCTCGATTCTCAGCCGTTGGGAGATAAGGGTTGCTATGCGACCAAAATGTCCCAATGGCGGTCAGGGGGCAAGCTGCTCGATCCGCCAGCCCTCTCCGTCCCGCCGGTACCGAAACCGGTCGTGGAGCCGGCCGACCTGCCCCTGCCAGAACTCGATCTCGTCGGGGCGCACCAGGTAGCCGCCCCAGAACGGGGGTCGCGGGACCTCGCGGTCGGCGAAACGCGCCTCGATCTCGCGCACGCGGTCGTCGAGGACCTCGCGGCCGGCGAGCGGCTCGCTCTGGGGAGAGGCCCAGGCGCCGAGCTGGGAGTCGCGCGAGCGGGTGGCAAAGTAGGCGTCCGAGTCGGGCTCCGGCAGACGCTCGACCGCCCCCCTGATCCGCACCTGGCGGTCGAGCTCGCGCCAGTAGAAGACCAGCGCTGCGCGACCGGCCGCCTCGAGCTGCCTGCCCTTCGCCGACTCGTAGTTGGTGAACAGCCGAAACCCATCCGCCGCGAAGCCCTTGACGAGGACCATGCGGGCATCGGGGCCCCCGTCGGGGCCGACCGTCGCCAGCGTCACCGCCTCGGCCAACGGCACCTCCGCGGAGGCGCGCTCGAACCACTCGGCGAACTGCTCGATCGGGTCGTCGCGAAGCGCCTCGCGGCGCAGCGGCGGCATGTCGGGGCGGCGTGGTGACATAGCTCGATCGGTAGCGGCGAGCGTCTCCTAGAATGACCTGCCGGGGCGATTAGCTCAGTCGGTCAGAGCGCTTCTCTGATAAGGAAGAGGTCCCTGGTTCGAGTCCAGGATCGCCCATCTCTCGGAAGTCCTGCAAGGGTGCCGTTTCCTCTTCGTTCGTGCCTTGTCGCCCTCGCGACGAGACTCGCCGGAGGTACGAGACGGCTACACCCGCTGTCCCGCCGGGGTGCGGCGACCGCTCACACCCGCACCCGGCGGGCGTACAGCGCCGCGTAGATCGGGTGGCACGCCTCGGCGACGGCGGTGTCGTGGTCGGAGAGGATCGTCTCCCGCGGGCGCCAGGGCTCGAACCCGGTGGAGGACCAGACGGCGGTGTACCAGTGCGGCGCCCACACGCCGTCGGACGCGCGCGGGCCCTGCGGCCAGGACAGCATCCGGGCGGTGAACGGGATGCCCAGCCAGTCACACAGTCGGCGCATGTGCGCCTCGGGCGCGCGGAGGAAGTCGCTCGCGTCGAGGATCGGCACCTCGGTGTCGTGCTCGTCCCACAGCTCCAGCAGCCACCCCTGCTGGGGCACCCCGATGTCGTCCGGCTCGCAGGTCTCCCGGGCACGCACGTACGAGGCGACGACCTCGACTGGGTCGCGGATGAGCAACACGTTGCGGAAGCGCAGCGTCCAGTGCAGGTCCATGTCGCGTGAGACGTGGTGCGCCATGTGCTTGGCGTAGTGGACGCGGCGGCCAGGCGGCAGCGGCGCGGAGAGGTCGGTGACGGCCGTGGCGAGGTCGGTGGGCTGGGAAGCGATGACCGCATCGCGCGCCGGGTGGTCGATGCCGGTGCGGGCGAGGTAGGCCGCGTACAGCGGCTCGTCGACGACGACCGTGTCGGGGCGGTTCTCGAACGCGCGCATCATCGCCGTGGAGATGTTCCGCGGGCCGGACCACATCGCCACGCGCACGACGTGGCTCATGGCGCGACGCGTGGCGCCACGTCGGCGTCGACGAGTTCGCGGTACAGGGCCTGAAGGCGCTCGACCATCGGCCCGCGGCGGCCATCGCCGATCGTGCGACCGTCCACGGACCGGACGGGCACGACGCCGGCGAAGGTGCCGGTGACGAACGCCTCGCGGGCGGCGTAGACGTCGGTGAGGCTGAACGTCGTCTCCCGCGCCGGAATGCCGTTGGCACGGCAGGCCTCCAGCACGTTGGCGCGCGTGATCCCTGCGAGGCAGTAGCGCCCGTCGGAGGTCAGCACCTCCGGCGCGTCGTCGGGGCCGGCCACGACGAAGAAGTGCGTCGAGTTACACGTCGCCACGAAACCGTGCGGGTCGAGCATCAGCGCCTCGTCGGCGCCGGCGGTGTAGGCCTGGATGCAGGCGGTGATGTCGTTGAGCTTGGAGTGCGCGTTGAGCCTGGGGTCGAGCGTGTCCGGGGTGGCGCGACGCACGTGCGTCGTGAAGAGCGTGATGCCTTCGGCCACCGTCGCCGGCAGCGGCTCCTTGTGCTCGGCGACGATCACGACGGTCGCGGGGCCGATCGTCACGCGCGGATCCTGGTAGGGCGTGCGCTTGACGCCGCGGGTGACCATCAGCCGCACGTGCACGCCGTCGGTCATGGCGTTGGCCCGCAGCGTGGAGTAGATCGCCTCGGTCAGCTCGCGGCGGCTGCGGCCGACGTCGAGCATGATGGCCTTCGCGCCCTCGAAGAGGCGGTCGAGATGGCGCTCCAGGAAGGCGGGATGGCCCGCCCGCACGCGCAGACCCTCCCACACGCCGTCACCGAGGACGAAGCCAGCGTCGAACACCGACACGACCGCCCGCTCGCGCGGCACGAGCTCGCCGTTGACCCAGACGAGGATGCGCTCGTTGCGCGCGTCGTCCTCGAAGTCGTGCGTGCCGTGAGCCATGGTGCGAAGCCCTACGGACCACCGGTCGCCTGCGGGCGGCGACGCGAGGTCTTGGCGGCCGCGCGGCCGCTCCGCCCCGGGCGTCGACGCGGAAGGGGAAGCGACGGCTCCGGGGTGCGGGACCCGAGGTCAGCGTCGGCCTCAGCGGCCCGACGCTTCTTCGAGATCTTGGAAGGCGGTGCGCTACGTCGCAGTCGGCGGTCCGAACCAGGTGGTGAGCGCGTCGGGGAGCCCCGGGTGGGTGAGGTCTCCCACCCAGCCGACATATCCGTCGGGCCGGATCAACACGGCAGTGGGAGCAGTGACCGCGCCAAGTACCGGAAGCTCCCACGGGCCAACGTATTTGGCGTCGATCATCTGAACCCGATCTGCCCATGGCGCGATGTCGAGGCCTCCGGGCTCACCGAGGTTGAGGAGCACCGGCCGGGCATCGTGCAGCAGGGTGAACACCCGCAGCGGGCCGTCGGCGGCGACAAGGTCGAGATCGGGCATTCGGCGTCCGAGCAGCGGGTGTCCCTCGCCGAGGTCGTAATGAATGTCCAGACCAAACATCATCGCGGCGAATCGTCTGCGAGGTTCGTCCGCCCTGAGCAGCTCGGCAATGGTGTCGCGCAAGGCCTCCGTGCGTTCGTCTGGGCGGCGGAGCGCGACGTGCGCCATCGTGGTGCGCAGCACGCGGGCAGCGACCGGGTGACGCTCGGCGTGGTAGGTATCCAGGAGGCCTTCTGGGGATGTCCGGTTGACCACCTGGGCCAGCTTCCATCCCAGGTTCATCGCATCCTGCACGCCGACCTGGAGGCCCTGCCCGCCATCCGGGGAATGCACGTGAGCGGCGTCGCCGGCGAGCAGGACCCGTCTGTCGCGGTAGGCCGCCGCCTGCCGGGTCATGTCGGTGAACCTGGAGATCGAGGTGGGACTGTGGATCCCGTAATCGGTCCCGTATACGACGACGAGCGCCTCGCTCAGATCGCGCAGGGTGGGTTCGCTGCCACGTCGGACGTGCTCTTCGGTCACCATGATCGTTACCGGTCCGCTGTCCGCGTAGACGATCTCGCCGTCGACGATCTCGTACTCCACTCTGCCGAAGGCATGCATGCCGATGGCGTCCCGGCGGATGCCCAACTCCGGCTCCTCGGCCATCTCGGCCTCGGCGATCAGGGCGCTCGTCGTCGGATCCCATCCGGGGAACTCGATGCCGGCTGCTTTACGGACCAGACTGCGTCCTCCGTCGCACCCGGCGAGATATTCCGCTCGCAGCGACTGGCCGTCGGATAGCTCGACGTCGACGCCGGTTACGTCCTGCGCGAAGCCCGTCACCTCACGTTCGCGATAGATCGGCACCTCAAGCTCCTCGACCCAGCCGGCGAGTATGCGCTCGATGTGGTTCTGCCAGAGCCCGAGCGAGTAGGGATGCCGGGTGGGAAAGTCGCTGATGTCCAGGGAGGCCCCGGAGAACTGCCCGACCTGCACCACCTGTCCCTCCGAGAGGAACCGATCGGCGATTCCGCGCTGATCGAGGATCTCGATGGTGCGTGAGTGCAGACCGCCTGCGCGCGAGCCGGGGAGGTCCTGGCTGGCGCGCCGCTCGACAATGGCGACGTCCACGCCCGCCAACGCCAACTCGCCCGCCAGCATCAGCCCTGTCGGACCTCCTCCGGCGATCACCACTGCATGCTCGGTCATAGCCACACTCCCGCCGGATACGTCGACAACAACACACGCATTTCGCGACTCCCATCTCCGTAGGTTCTGGCCTGCGGCCGGCGATTATGCGGCATGACCCAGGGCTTCATGAAGGCCTCCGGAGCGCTATAAATTGGGAGTGGAAAGGAGGGGGTAACGGCCTTTCCCTTCCCGTCTGCGCAAAGCGTCGAGGTCGCTTTCCGCCAAGGCCAAGGCTTCGCTGATCCGCAGGCTCGCGCGCCAGAGCAGCACGATCAGCGCTCTCATCCGGAGCCCGAAGCAGCCGTCACCGGCGCAGAGTGACGTTGTTGTTGTCACACGGGAGAGCTGACCTCGGCAACAACCGCCGCTGCCTTGCGAAATCCGAGCGTCACTCCATGCGCTCGATTGGCGGCCGCTCGGCGACCGTTTCATGTCACCACCCTGTACTTGAGGTGGGTGACGCCGGGCGCCTCGACCGCCCGGACCCGCTCGAGCTGCACCTCCTCCGCGTCCCCGAGATTGTCGAAGAGGCGGGCACCGTCGCCGAGTAGCACTGGAACGACGTGTAGCTCAAGTACGTCCAGCAGTCCCGCTGCCAGGTACTGCTGCGCGACCTGGGCGCCGCCCCAAAGCATCACGTCTTTGCCGCCCGCGGCCTCCCTTGCCTGTTCGAGCGCGGACTGGATTCCGTCGGTGACGAAATGGAACGTGGTCCCTCCCTCCATCTCCACCGGGTCACGCGGGTGATGAGTGAGAATGAACACGGGGTGGTGGTAGGGAGGGTCGTCGCCCCACCAGCCCGTCCACTGCTCGTCGCCCCAGGCACCACCGCCGATCGGCCCGAACATGTTTCGGCCCATCACGCTGGCCCCGACGTTCTGGGCCGATTCCTCGAATATCGGTGTGCTCTCGTTCACCTCGCCGCCCTGCTTGTCGTGGGATTGGCGCCAGGCGGCCAGCGGAACCACCCAGTCGTGAAGGCGCTCGCCGCCCTCGCCGAGCGGGTTCTCCTCGCTCTGGTTCGGGCCGGCGACGAAACCGTCCAGCGAGATCGAGATATGACACCTAAGCTTGCTCATCGTGCCTCCTCAGTGGGCGGCCACTGCGGCCGTAGGTTCTCAATGCCTATGACCGGTCCGCGCCGGGAAACTAATCGCGGCTGTGCTGCCAGCGCCTGGTCGAGCGCTCGATCCCTGGGATCGAGAACGCCTCGCCGGAACAGCTCATCCGCGCCGCGGCAATGTTGTCGGGGCTCCTCCTTCGCGCATGTGAAAGCAGAAGTGCTGCTTCCCATCGAAGCGCTACAGAGCGATCAGCCCTGGGCGAGTCCTGGCCTCTCACATCGCTCGCCGTCCCGGCTCGCTGGAGTCCAGGATCGCCCATCTCGCCGCGCCCCCGTGCCGCCTGTCCGAGCGCCTCGAGGGTCGACGTCATCCAGCTCGAGAAGTAGCGGCGGCCGGCGACCGCGTCGAAGACCCGGCTGACCATTCCCTGGGGGTCCATCCCCATCTCGCCGTCGAGGAAGGTGCCTCCGCGAGCCTCGGTGAGCGCGAAGCGGACGAAGGTGCCGGTGTTGATGCAGCGGATGTTCAGCCGTCGGTACTCGTCGCGAGCCTCGATCAACACGTCCAGCTCTTCCTTGCCGAACGGGGTCTGCTCCACCTGGCGGTAGGTGCAGCCCTCCTCGAGACCCTCGCACTCGACCTCGACCACCCGCGGCCACCATTCCGGATGGCGCTCGACGTCCGAGATCAGTTCCCAGACAGTCTCGATCGGCGCCTCGATGAAGCCCTGTTGCCGGCAGAGGGACATGCCCGGATTCTCGCATCGGGGCGCCTCAGACCCCCACCTATAATGGCCGCGAGGCGGGAAGCAACCGCCTCGCGCGTCGATTTCCCGGCCAGAAGGGCAGCCAGCGACTGACCATGCAGCAGATGCAGATCTACGGGGTCAGCTTCGACATGGTCGGCAAGCAGCCGATCGTGTTGCTGAAGACCGTCGACGGCAACCGCTTCCTGCCGATCTGGATCGGCCACCCCGAGGCGGCCGCGATCCTGATGAAGCTCCAGGGCGCCCAGGCCCCGCGCCCGATGACCCACGATCTGCTCAACGACCTGCTCGAGCAGGTGGAGGCCAAGTGCGAGCGGGTCTCGGTGACCGAGCTTCGCGACAACACCTTCTACGCCTCGATCACGATCTCGGTCAACGGCTCGGAGATTGAGATCGACTCCCGCCCCTCCGACGCGATCGCGCTCGCGGTCCGCTGCCAGGCGCCGATCTTCGCGGCCGACGACGTGATCGAGGAGTCCTCGATCGAGTTCGAGCACGAGGTCGAGGACCAGGAGGAGGTCGTGGAGAAGTTCAAGGACTTCCTCGACGAGGTCTCCCCTGAGGACTTCGCCGGCGGCGGCGAGTCCTAGGCAAGCGCCACGCTCGGACTTCGGGATCGCCCCGGGGATGCTCAGGGTGATTCCCGATAGACGCGGAGGGCAACAACCTCCACCGTGTGCTCATCGATGACGATTCCGAGGAGGAACCGATGAGCGACGACCAGACCACCGAGCAGACGCCCGATCCCCAGGGCGGGGACGAACGACAGGCGCCCCAGACCCCGACGAACCGCCCGAGGCGGCTGCTTCGCAGCCGAGACGATCGGATGATCGCCGGCGTCGCCGGCGGGCTCGGCCGGTATTTCGACGTCGACCCGGTGATCTTCCGGATCGTCTTCGCGGTCTCGGTGTTCCTCGGCGGGCTTGGCGTGCTTGCGTACATCGCCCTGGCCCTGTTCGTGCCGGCGGGCGACGCGGACGGCGACGTCGCCGACCAGCCGCCGATCGAGCGCTCGCGCGGACTCGCGATCGCCGCCGGGGTGGGGCTGGTGGTGATCGTGCTCTCCTGGGGCGTCTTCGACGGCGGCTTCCTCTGGGACGGCGATGGCCCCTGGTTCCTCGGCCCGCCGCTGCTGGTGATCGCGCTCGCGGTCGCCCTGTATCTGATCGTGCGCGATACGACCAGCACCTCGGTCGCGGGGATCGTCGGCCGGATCCTGCTCGCGATCATCGCGCTCGGCGTGCTGGTAGTGGCGGCGCTCGCCAGCGCCTGGGCGGGCGCCACCGGACACGGGGTGGTGGTCGCGCTGCTGATCGTCGGGATCGGCGCGCTGCTGGCGCTGTCGGCATTCAGAGGCGGCGCCCGCTGGCTGATCGTGCCGGCGGTCGTGCTCGCCCTGCCGCTCGCCGCGGTCGCTGCCGCGGACATCCGCTTCGCCGACGGCATCGGCGAGCGCGAGTACCGACCGGCGACGGTGGCGACGATCCCCGACGATGGCTACGAGCTCGGGATCGGCCGGCTCGAGGTCGATCTGCGCGAGCTCGACTGGGAGCCGGACGGGATCGTCGACCTCGACGTCGACCTGGGGATCGGCCAAGCGGTGGTCGCCGTGCCCGAGCACGTTTGCGTCGCGGGCGAGCTGCGGGCGCGGGCGGGCCATGTGAAGGTGGCCGGCACGAGCTCGGACGGGATCGACGCGGAGCTCGTCCCCGATCCGCCGCCAGCTGCGCGACCGCTGCTCCAGATCGACGGCGACGTCGACCTCGGGAGGGTCCGCGTGATCAACGACGACGACATCGAGCTCGAGGACAGGCATCACTGGGACCGCGACGACTCCGATGACGACGACCCGGAGCGAACCGCGGCGATGGACGCCGCATGTGTGGTCGGGCCGCCAGCCGCGACGGGGGCCGGAGGCGGTGCCCGTGACCGCGCCCGCAGGTCACCGACGGAGGCCGGATGAGAAAAGGCGTCGACCTCGTATCGCTGATCGCCGGAGTGACCGTGAGCCTGATCGGCACGCTGCTGGTCCTCGACCAGAGCCGCGACCTCGAGCTCAGCCCCGGCGTGCTCGCCGCCCTGTTCGTCGGAGCCTTCGGGCTGATCATGCTGCTCAGCGGCCTACTGGAGGACCGGTAGCGGATCATCCCGATATGAGCGCTGCTGCCGAGCCGGCCGAGCGGGCCCCAAAGCTCGAGCGAGATCCTGCCGACGCCCTGGTGGGAGGGGTCTGCGCGGCGATCGCCCGCCGGCTCGGCATCGACCCGGTGATCGTCCGGGTCGGGTTCGTGATCGTGGTTCTCGCCAGCGCCGGGGTTGCCTTGATCGCCTACGCGGTCACCTGGGCCGTGATTCCTCGGGCTTCGAGCGGGGCCTCCGACGCGAGCCCGGCGAAGCGCTCGGAGCCCCGGCGACGCTCCGGCAACTGGCGCGTCGCCGCCGGCGTTGGGCTGCTCACGCTCTCGCTGCTGCTGGTCCTCAGAGAGCTGGGCATATGGTGGTCCGACGCGCTGATCTGGCCCCTGATCCTGGCCACCTCGGGCGCGGCGCTGCTGTGGCGCCAGTCGCGGGCCATGTCGCCGGATGCCTCAACCGCGGTCGCGGTCTCGCGGCGCCCCGGCGCTCCCGCTGCTGCCGAGGCCGCGGCCGGCCGCCGGCGGGCGGGCCTCGCCGACCTCTACCGGGGCGGCTTCGGGATCGCGCTCGTCATCGGCGCCGTGCTCCTCTTCCTGTCCGCCAACGACGTGCTCGGCGACACCCGCGAGGTCGTGTTCACGGTGATCGCCGCCACGGCCGGCCTGATGCTGATCGCCGCGCCGTTCCTCTGGCGGCTCGGGCGCAACCTCGCCAGCGAGCGGGCCGAGCGGATTCGCTCACAGGAGCGCGCCGAGCTTGCCGCCCACCTGCACGACTCGGTGCTCCAGACGCTGACCCTTGTGCAGAAGCGTGCCGGCGACCCACGCGAGGTCGCGCAGATCGCACGCCGCCAGGAGCGCGAGCTTCGCACCTGGCTCTTCGATGCCGATCGGGCGCCCGCGTCGGCCAGCCTCGCGGCGTCCCTGGAGGTTGCCGCGGCCGAGGTCGAGGACGCGCACCGGGTGCCGATCGACGTGGTCGCGGTCGGCGACCGACCGATGGACGAGCGCGGTGAGGCGATCGCTGGCGCCGCCCGCGAGGCGATGGTGAACGCCGCCAAGTTTGCACCGGACGCCGGCGAGATCGCGGTCTACGCAGAGCTCGGCCCCGAACGCGCCCAGGTGTTCGTCCGCGACCGCGGGCCAGGGTTCGACCCCGATGCCGTGCCGGCCGACCGCCGCGGCCTGCGCGAGTCGATCTTCGGGCGCATGGAGCGCTTCGGCGGGCAGGTCGACGTGCGGACCGATCCCGGGTCCGGCACCGAGGTCGCGTTGACCTTGGAGGTACCACGATGAGCTCGGCTCGCGAGGCGCCAACGGTCGTGATCGTCGACGACCACGAGATCTTCCGTTCGGGGGTCCGAGCCGAGCTCGAGGGCCTGGTCGACGTGCGCGCCGAGGCCGGGTCGGTCGAAGAGGCGGTCCGGGCGATCGAGCACGAGCGCCCCGACGTCGTCCTGCTCGACGTCCACATGGCCGGCGGAGGGGGCGTCGAGGTGATCCGGCGAGTGGCCCGCAGCCGTCCGGCGCAGCGCTTCCTCGCGCTCTCGGTCTCGGACGCCGCCGAGGACGTGATCGCGGTGATCCGCGCCGGGGCCCGCGGCTACGTGACGAAGACGATCTCCGGCGAGGAGCTGGCCGACGCCGTTCGCCGGGTCAGCGACGGGGACGCGGTCTTCTCGCCGCGCCTTGCGGGCTTCGTCCTCGACGCCTTCGCGGGCCAGATCCCCGCCGAGCAGGTCGACCCCGAGCTCGACCAGCTCACCATGCGCGAACGGGAGGTCCTGCGCCTGATCGCGCGCGGGTACCTGTACAAGGAGATCGCCCTCGAGCTCGGGATCTCGGCGAAGACGGTCGAGGCGCACGTGAGCGCGGTGCTGCGCAAGCTCCAGCTATCGAACCGCCACGAGCTCAGCCGCTGGGCTGTGGAGCGGCGGCTGGTCGACTGACGGCCAGCTCCAGGATCCGGCCGCAGAGCTCCTCGAACCCCATCCCGGCGGCCTCGGCGGCCATCGGCAGCAGCGACGTGTCGGTGAGCCCCGGGATCGCGTTGGCCTCCAGCACCTGCGGCCCGTCGTCGCCGAGGATCAGGTCAACGCGTGCGAACCCGTCGAGGCCGAGCGCATCCCAGGTGCGCAGCGCCGCGTCGAGCACGGGGCCCTCGGCCGCGCCGAGGTCCGCCGGGCAGACGTACTCGGTGCGCCCGATCTCGTAGCGCGCCTCGTAGTTGAAGCGATCCTCCTCGCGCGGGCGGGCCTCGACCGCCGGCAGGGCGATCCCGTTCAGCAGCGAGACGGCGAGCTCACGACCGTCTGCGTGGCGCTCGAGCAGGACGCGGTCGTCGTAGGAGAACGCGGCGACCAGCGCCTCGGGGACGTCGGCGGCCCGCGTCGCGAACCGGACGCCGAGCGAGGAGCCGCCCGCCGCCGGCTTGATCACCAGGGGGAAGCCGAGCTCGGCCTCGATCTCCTCGAGGGCATCGGCGGCGCCCAGCTCACGAAAGGCGAGCGCGTTGAACGCCGCCCACCCGGGGGTGGGGACTCCCGCGGCGCGCAACTCGTGCTTCGCGGCGACCTTGTCGATCGAGCGCGTGCAAGCCCGCACGCCGGGGCCGGTGTAGGGGATGCCGAGGATCTCGAGCAGCTCCTGGACCGTCCCGTCCTCGCCGCCGATCCCGTGCAGGGCGATGAAGGCGACATCTGGGCGCTCCTCCTTCAACCTCGCGACCAGATCGGCGCCGACGTCCACCGCGAGCGTCTCGTGGCCGAGCGAATCGAGGGCGTCCTCGACCCGCGCCCCGCTTCGCAGCGACACCTGCCGCTCCAGGCCGCGCCCCCCCTTCAAAACGGCGACCTTCATCGGTCGCTCTGGGTGAAGGGGACCACGTCCCCTCCCGGTTCCCGGCTCTCCGTTTGCGGCATCTGATGCTCCGCGGTGATCGATCCGTAGAGCTCAACCTGCTCGGTCACGACCCGACCGATCCGGCGGATGCCCTCGACGATCAGGTCTTCGCTCGAGCCGGAGAAGTTGAGCCGCATCTCGGACCCGCCTCGGCCGTCGACGTAGGCGGCGGCGCCGGGGACGAAGGCGACGTCCTCGCGCAGCGCCTTCGCCAGCAGGTCGGTGGTGTCGATGTAGGACGGCAGCGTCGCCCAGACGAACAGGCCGCCCTCCGGATGGGTCCAGCGCGCCTGCGCCGGGAAGTGCCGCTCGAGCGCCTCGAGCATGACGTCGCGGCGAGCGCGGTAGATGAGGATCAGATCCTCGATGTAGTCCCGCCAGCGCCCCTCTGCGAAGTACTCGGTGACGAAGTACTGGCTCAGGGTCGACGTGCAGAGGTCCGAGGCCTGCTTGCCGAGCACCACCTTCTCCATCACCGGCGGCGGCGCGCACAGCCAGCCGATCCGGATCCCGGGCGAGAGGATCTTCGAGAGCGTCCCCAGGTAGACGACGTAGTCTCCGCCGTCGAGCTTGTAGAGCGGCTCGGTCGCCTCACCGTCGAAGCGAAGCAGCCCGTAGGGGTTGTCCTCGATCACCAGCAGCTCGCGCTCCCGGGCGATCTCGACCAGGCGGCGGCGACGCTCGGCCGACATCGTCACCCCGGCGGGGTTCTGGAACGTCGGCACGGCGTAGATGAACTTCGGCTGCCGTCCGTCGCGCTCGAGCTCGTCGAGCAGCCGCTCGAGCTCGTCGATCCGCATCCCCTCGCCGTCGATGCCGACCTGGCGCGTGTCCGCCTCATAGGAGCAGAAGACAGGCACCGCCCCCGGGTAGGTCGGGGCCTCGCAGATCACCACGTCGCCGGGGTCGATGAAGGTCTTGGCGATCAGGTCGATCGCCTGCTGCCCGCCGGTGGTGACGATCACGTCCTCGGGATCGGGCTCCATCCCCTCGGCGGCCATCACCTCGCGGATGCACCGCTTGGTCTCCTCGAACCCCTCGGTCGGCCCGTACTGGAGCGCCTCGGCGGAGCTCTCCTGCGCGATCTTGGTCATCTGCGCGGCGAAGCTGTGCCGCGGGAAGGTCGAGGTGTCGGGAAGCCCGCCGGCGAGCGAGATCACCTCGGGGCGGGCGGTGATCTCCATCAGGTCGCGCATCGCCGACGAGCGCATCACCCGGGTGCGTGCAGCGAACAGGCCCGCGTAGCGCTCGAGATCGCGCGCCCGAGCGTGCGCGCGCCGGTGGGAGGCGGTGGGCTGCTTGGGTTCGCGATCGCGCTCGGCGGGGATCGGATCACGGCGCTCGCTCACGCGCGCAGTGTTGCGGAATCGCCGCCCGTGCGCCCGGAGCCGGTTCTGGCTCCCGCTAGCCTGCCGCAGCAGTGGACGACTTCCTCGCCGCGTGCCAGGGCGCCGGGCTGGCGCTCGCCGCCGGGATCTTCGCCGGGGCCTCGGGACGCCGCGGCGGGCTCGGCACCGCGCTGCTCGTGATCGCGATCCTCGGCGGGGCCGCGCTCTACGCCCTCTCCCTCGACACCGAGGTCGATGTCCGGTGGGCCGGAGCATTGCCCGGCGCGCTGCTGGCCTACTTCGCCTTCGTCGTCGCCCGCGACGTCTCCGAGGGCGCCCGGGAGCGCGAGGGCGGCGGCGCCGGCGAGGCGCTGATCGCGCTCGCCGGCCTCGTCCTCGCCGGACTCTCGCTGGTGCTGCCGCCGGTCTCCCTGGTCGCGCTCGCCGCCCTCGCCTGGCTCGCGATCGCCCGCCGCCGCCGCGCGGCGCGCAAGTACGAGGGCCTGCGGACGCTGCGGTGAACCCGGCTTCCGCGCCTCGGGTCCAGCGCAAGCTCGTCCTCTGCGTGATCGATTCGCTGCGCACGGAGACGCTCGAGCACGCGGCGGCCGCCGGGGTCGCTCCGACGCTCGCAGAGCTGCTCGACCGCGGCGAGCTGGTCGGCGACTGCGTTTCGTCGTTTCCGTCGGTGACCCCGGTCTGCTGCTCGGAGATCGTCACCGGCGAGCGCCCGGACCGCCACTGGATCAGCGGCATGAACTGGTACCACCGCGCCGAGGGCCGTTACGTCGAGTACGGGTCGTCGTTCGAGGCGACACGCGCCTTCGGCCTCATCCGCACGCTCTACGACATCGTCTACAACATGAACATGTCCCACCTCTCCCATGAGGTGGAGACGGTCTTCGAGCGGCTCGCCGATCTCGGGGTCCGCACCGCGTGTACCCCCTTTCTCATCTACCGGGGACGCACCCGCCACGAGCTCGGGCTCGAGGGGATGCTGCGCCGGGTGGCGCTCGCGGCGAGCTTCCGGCACGCGACCTGGGGCCCGGACGAGCTCTTCTACGGCGAGCTCTACTCGAGCCGCCGGGTGCCCTGCCGGCCGACCCTGGCCCGCCCCGGGACCCGGGACGAGTACTCGGCCTGCGTCGGGCGTGAGCTGGTGGAGCAGGACCTCTACGACTTCCTGCTCTTCTCGCTGCCGGACAACGACTATCACTCGCACCGCTTCGGCCCCGACGCGCAGCTGGAGTCGATCGCCCACGCCGATGCGGCGCTCGCCGAGCTGGTCGAGGCCGGGGGCGGGGTCGAGCCGTTCCTCGACGAGCACGCGGTGATCGTGGTCGCGGACCACTCCCAGTCCGAGGTCACGGAGCCGCTGCCGCTCGCCGAGATCCTCGGCTCCGAGTGGCGGGTGCTGGAGCCGAACGCGACCCGCCCCGAGCAGGCCGAGCTCGCGGTCAGCCCGACCGCCCGCGCCGCCGGCGTCTACGTGCTCCTGGAGGGGCGCCGCGCCGCCCACGCCCACGCGGCGGTCAGGTCAACGCTCGCCGAGCTCCCGGGCACGGACCTGATCGCCTGGCTGGAGGCGGGCGAGGCGGTGGTCGCGCGCGACGGCGCCGAACTGCGGTTCCGCCCCGGGTCGGCGCTCACCGATCGGCGCGGAGCGGGCTGGGACGCGGGGGGCGACCTGGGCGCCGTCGCGGCCGAGGTCAGCGACGGGCGGCTAGACAGCGCCGACTACCCCGACCCGCTGGCGCGGCTGTGGTCGGCGCTCAACGCGCCACACGCGCCCGACGTGCTGATCTCGACGGCGACCGGCTACGAGCTCGTCGACTGGGGCGGCGTCACCCACTGCCCCGGCGGCAGCCACGGATCGCTTCACGCCGGTGATTCGCTCGGCCCGTTGCTCCTCTGCGGATTCACACCGGGAACGGTGGAGGCCCGCGAGCAATGGCGGATCAGCGACGTGTTCGAGCTGGTGCTCGAGCACTTCACAAACACCAACCTTCCGCCCGCTCAGGGAGCGCAGGCGACCGGTGATCCGGGCGAAGCCCGGACTGCTTCGCCTTCGGGGGCGGCCGGGTCAGGCTAGGGGCGTCCGTCCGGGAAGCGCTTCGCCTAGCGATTCTCCTGGCCGGTGCGGTCCTTGCCACACCCGCGGCCGCCCCTGCCGCGACCGTGCCTCCCGCCGAGCTGCCCCCCACGCCCGCGGGCTTTCAGGTGGATGCGCGCGCGGCCCTTCGTGCCGCGGACGCCGACCAGAAGGTCGCCGCGGCCACCGCGGGGCCGAAGCGATTCGAGACCCGGGTCGAGGCGCGACCCGAGGACGGGCGCTGGCAGGTCGGCTACTTCGACGGGGACGAGGAGGTCGCGGTGGTGTTCGTCGATCCGGCGACCGGCGGCGTGAAGGAGTCGTGGACGGGCCACCAGGTCGCCTGGCCGATGGCGCGCGGGTACGAGGGCCAGTTCGGCCACGCGCTCAACGCGCCGTACGTCTGGATCCCGCTTGCGGCGATCTTCCTGTTCGGCCTGCTGGACTGGCGCCGCCCATGGCGGCTGGTCCACCTCGACCTGCTGGTGCTGCTCTCGTTCGCTCTCAGCCACGTGTTCTTCAATCGCGGCGAGATCGGGATGAGCGTGCCGCTCGCCTATCCGCCGCTGCTCTACCTGCTCGCGCGCACGCTCTGGATCGGATTTCGCGCCGCCGCCGCCGGCGATCGCCTGCGCCCGAGCGCCCCGGTGGCGGTGCTCGCGGTGGCCACCGGCTTTCTGCTCGTCTTCCGGATCACCCTCAACATCGCCGACTCGGGGGTGATCGACGTCGGCTACGCGGGCGTGATCGGCGCCGACCGGATCGCCGCCGGTGAGCCGCTCTACGGCGAGGGCGCCTTTCCAGATGACAACCCGACCGGCGATACCTACGGCCCGGCGAGCTACTTCGCCTACGTGCCGTTCGAGCTCGCGCTGCCGTGGAGCGGAGAGTGGGACGGGCTCCCTGCCGCCCACGCCGCGGCGATCTTCTTCGATCTCACCACCGTGGCCGGTCTGTTCTTCCTCGGCGGCCGGCTGCGCCCGGCCGGCGGTGGCGAGCTGTGGCCGCAGGGCGAGGGGCGCGCTCTCGGCGTCGTGCTCGCTTTCGCCTGGGCGGCCTACCCGTACACCGCATTGGCCCTGCAGTCGAACTCGAACGACGCTCTGGTGGCGGCGGCGATCGTCTGGGCGCTGGTCGGGTTCGGCTCGCCGTGGGCGCGCGGGGCGCTGCTGGGCGTGGCGGCGCTGGTGAAGTTCGCCCCGCTGGCCCTGGTGCCCCTGTTTGCCGCTGGGCGACGAGGCCTGCTCGATCGGTTGCGTCCGGAGGGTGAGCGGCGCTTCCGGATCGAGTCCGGGCTGCGGCCGGTGGTTGCGTTCGGCGCGACGCTTGCCCTTGTGACGGCGCTGCTGCTCGCGCACCCGGCGATCGAGCCGGGGCTTGCCACCTTCTGGGAACGGACGATCGAGAACCAGCTCGACCGCGAGAGCCCGTTCAGCGTCTGGGGGCAGGAGCCGAGCCTCGGCTGGCTGCGCGCGATCCCCGCCGCCGGCGCGGTGGGCCTGGCGCTCGCGGTGGCCCTCGTCCCAAGTCGTCGCTCGCTGAGCCGGGTCGCGGCGCTGGCTGCCGCGACTCTGATCGCCTCCCAGCTCGCGGTCGAGCACTGGTTCTACCTCTACCTGCCCTGGTTCTTCGCGCTCGTCGTCGCCGCGATCGCGGGCGTCGAGGACGAGCCGGCGAGGACTAACGAAGTCCGACCGGGGTAAGGAGACACCCACGCAAACCCACCCCGATGGGAGGACATCAGATGGAAACCGACCCGACCGAGACACCTAGCGAGGTGCCTAGCGAGGTGCCGGGCGAGGTGCCGGAGCCCGGCGGCGAGCCGAGCGAGCCCGAGGAGGAGCCGGCGGAGGAGGCCGGGACCCCCGAGGCACCGACCGTCCCCTGACCAACCCGACCGAGCCGGCGCCCGGTCAGTCGGGCGCCGGCTCGATCAACTGCTCGATCGACTCGGCGAGCCCGTTCTCGCCGACGTCCACCACCACCGCGTTCACCCACAGGTCCTCGTCCGCGGTCTCGAAGCGAATCGGCATCTGGGTCCGGAACGCCTCCAGCGCCTGCTCCCAGCGCACCCCGAGCACGCTCGCCCGTGAGCCGGTCATGCCGACGTCGGAGATGTAGGCGGTCCCCGACGGCAGCACCCGCGCGTCCGCGGTCGGCACGTGGGTGTGGGTACCGAGCACCGCCGCCACCCGGCCGTCGAGGTGCCAGCCCATCGCCACCTTCTCGCTCGTCACCTCGGCGTGGAAGTCGACCACGAAGGCGTCCGCCTCGCCGGCGAGCCGCTCGAGCGACGCGTCGGCCTCGGGGAAGGGCGAGCGCGCCGCCTGCATCTCGACGCTGCCGATCAGGTTGATCACGCAGACGCGCATCCCGCCGGCTTCGACGACGGTGTGCCCGCGTCCGGGGCTGCCGTGCATGAAGTTGGCGGGCCGGATGACGTTCTCGGCGCGGTCGAGGTAGTCGTAGACCTCGCGACGCCGGTACGCGTGGTTGCCGAGCGTGATCACGTCGGCGCCGTTGGACAGCAGGTCCGCGGCGGTCTTCTCGGTGATCCCGAGGCCGCCGGCCGAGTTCTCGCCGTTGACCACGACGAGGTCGGGCGCGTGGCGTTCGCGCAGGCCGGGCATCGCCCGGGCGAGCCCGGCGCGCCCGGGTTTGCCGACCACGTCGGCGACGAACAGCAGCCTCACCTTGCGCTGACCCTACTGGTCTAGCGTTCCGCGCCCATGATCGCGGAGCAGGCCTAAATGGGTTGTGGTGCGGAGCGGGATCCAGTCGTGATGGATGCCGTGATCGAGGCCAGGAGCCTGATGAAGGCCTTCGACGGCCGCACCGCGCTGCGCGGCGTATCCCTGGCCGCCCGCCGCGGCGAGCTGCTTGCCGTGATCGGCCCCAACGGCGCCGGCAAGACCACGCTGCTCTCGATCCTTGCCGGCATTCGCTCGCCGGACTCGGGCGTCGTGTCGGTTCCCGGCGAGGTCGGCTGGGTGCCGCAGCAGGCAGCGCTCTACCGGCGGCTGACCGTGGAGGAGAACCTCCGCCTGTTCGCGCGCCTGGAGCGGGTCGCCGACGTCACCGAGGCGGTCGAGCGGATGCTCGGCCAGACCGGGCTCGAGCAGCGGCGGGGCGACCAGGTGACGACCCTGTCGGGCGGCAACCAGCAGCGGGTGAACATCGCGATCGGCCTGCTCTCGCGCCCGGCGGTGCTGCTGCTGGACGAGCCCTCGACCGGGCTCGACCCGCGCCAGCGCGAGCGCCTGTGGGAGTTCGTGCTCGGGCTGGCCGGCGGCGGCACCACGGTGATCTTCTCCACCCACCACCTGGTCGAGGCCGAGCGCTACGGCGAGCGGCTGCTGGTGCTGGCCGACGGCGAGGCGGTGTTCGACGGCACTGCCACTGAGCTGCACGCGGCGGTGCCGGAGGCCGGCGTGCGCGACTTCGAGGCCGCCTTCGTGCGCTTCCTGCGCGAGCGAGGCCACTGAGGGTGGCTCGCTGATGCGCTGGCTGCTGCTCAAGGACGTGCAGATCCTGCGACGCTCGCCGCTGATCGTCGCGCTGCTGGTCGTCTATCCGATCGCGCTCGGGGTGCTGATCGGCTTCGCGCTCTCCGATGACGACTCGAAGCCGCGGGTGGCGTTCCTGAACGAGGTCCCCCCGGGCGAGAGCCTCGGCCTCGGACCGGCCGAGGGAGGCGGCGAGTTCGGCGCCGAGGAGGCGCGCGAGGAGCTGTGTGAGCGGGTCGAATGCTTCGACGTCGACTCCCGCGCCGAGGCCGAGGAGAAGGTCGCCGACGGCGACGTGCTCGGAGCGCTGATCCTGCCTCCCGACCTCGTCGACCGGCTGCGCTCGCTAACCGGACTCGATCCCGAGCAGCCGATCGTCGAGGTGCTCGTCAACGAGGACGACCCGGTGAAGGCGGAGCTCGTCGACGACCGTATCCAGGCGCTTGTGACCGAGGCGAACCTGATCCTCTCGCGCCGGGTCTCAGAGCAGGCCGCAAGCTACCTGGACCTGCTGGTCGAGGGCGGACGCTTCGACGTTCCGATCCTCGGCAGCGCGATCGCCATCCTCGGGCTCGAGCGGACCGAGCGCATCCTCGAGGGGCTGCGCGCCGAGCTTCCCCTCGCCCAGCGCAAGCGGATCGACGAGGTGACCGAGTTCGCGCGGCTCGCCGGCGAGAACCTCGACCTGGCGCTGCCGCTGCTGGGCGCCGCCGCCCAGCCGATCCGGGTCGACAAGGTCGTGCTCACCGGCGAGACGCCCTCGCTCGACAACTTCGCGATCGCCGTCGCGGCGACGATGACCCTGATGTTCGTCACCGTGCTGCTGGTCGCCGGCTTCCTCGCGCTTGAGCGCGAGGAGAACGCGTTTGCCCGGATCACCCGCGGCCTGGTCGGGCGGACCGGGCTCCTGGTGGAGAAGATCGCGCTCGGGGTCGTCGCCTCGCTCGCGGTCACGCTGCTGATGCTCGCCGCGCTCACCGCTCTGGTTTCGATCGACTGGGGGCGCGCTCCGCTGATCCTCGGTGCGATCGTCGCCGGCGGTGCCGGGTTCGCGGCCTTCGGCGCCGCGATCGGCAGCTCGGCACGCGAGGTTCGCGCGGGCTCGCTGCTCGCCTTCACCGTCTCGTTGCCGATCGCGCTGCTCTCGCTGGTGCCGACCGGGACCGTGAGCGCCGGCACCTACGACGTGATCGAGGCGGTCACTGCCCTGTTCCCCTTCGACCCCGCCCTCGACGCGATCGAGGGCGCCCTCGACTCGGCAGGGCCTGACCTGCTGCCGGCAGCCCTGCACCTGCTCGCGATCGTCGCGGCCTACGGCCTGCTCGCCCGCCTTGCGCTGCGGCGCTTCGCCTAGGGCGCCGCGAGCGCCGGTGGCGAGGATCCCGGCGCGTTCGCCGCCGCGCACGTGGGTGGCCGGTCCCGTAGGGGGGGAGGGGGTGCTGGCGCCGGCGGGAGTCGAGAGCCCCGTACGCGCCGCAGCGCGGGCGAGCGATGCGAGGGTTTTGTCCGCCAGGCGGGTAAAACGTCGCAGGCGCGCCGATCCGACGGGAGGATGCGCGGTTTTGTCCGCCAGGCGGGCACAACGTCGCAGGCGCTTCGATCCGACGAGCGGATGCGGGGTTTTGCCCGATTGCGCGGTCCCCAACCCGGTACGCGCTCGGGATTTGCCCGCGCGTGTGAGCTTGGCGTCGACATAGGCCGACACGTGCGTATCCGGTTTGCTCAGGCTGCGCCGAGGAGGCGCCTGGCGGGGTCCGGTGCTCGAGCGCCCCGGCCACCGCGTTGTG
>JBOGZD010000011.1:0-38760 GCA_050697155.1 Solirubrobacterales bacterium
GCCTCCCGCTCACGATCGGTGGGGCGATCGCGCGGGCTGTGCTGGCGGGCGTCGCCGCGGCCTCCTGGCGCGGGCGGATCGCGCTCGTGGCGGTGCTCGCCGCGGTGCTCGCGGGCGGCTACTTCGGCTATCTGCGCGACTCTCCGCTGGTCGCGGTCACCGACGTCGAGGTGGTCGGCGTGCGCAGCGGCGACGACCCGCGGCGGATCGTCGCCGAGCTCGACTCCGCCGCGCGCGAGATGACCACCCTCCACGTCGATCGCGAGCGGCTCGAGCGGATCGCCGCCGCCTTTCCCACGATCGAGTCCGTGAGCGTCGACCCGAACTTCCCCCACGGCCTGCGGATCGAGGTGACCGAGCACGAGCCGGCGCTGATCGCTCGCTCGGGCGGACAGGTGGTCGCGATCGCCGCGGACGGCACCCTGCTCGCCGGAATCCAGCTGCCCGATGACAGCGCTCTGCCGACGCTCGAGCTCGCCGAGCCGCCGGCCGGCGACCGGCTGGAGGGCACGCCGCTCGAGCAGGCGCTCGTCGTCGGCGCCGCTCCCGAGCCCCTGCGGCCGCTGATCGAGAAGGTCGGCCACTCGAACGATTTCGGGGTCGAACTGGTGCTGCGGGGAGGGATCCCGGTGCGGTTCGGCACCGGCCTGCGCGCGGCGGAGAAGTGGCGGGCGGCCGCAGCGGTGCTCGCCGACGGCAAGCTCGAGGCCCTCACCTACGTCGACGTGCGGGTCCCGGAGCGGCCCGCGGCGGGTGGCGCCGCCGCCAGCCTCGCTCCCACCGACCCTCCAGCCTGAGTCGAGGGTTCCGGCTTCCCGAAAAGTCTCGATCCACGGTCGAGACTTTCGCGATTGCACGATTCCATGCCGAGAACAGGGGGTTGGATTGACAGGGGCGGCTCAATGCCCTACGGTCGCCTTCACGTCTAGGCTGCTAGTAGCGGAAAACGCTCAAGTCTGGCTTTAGCTCCGGACGAAACATTGGTCAACTGAGGAAAAGCAGCGAGAGCATGGTCGAAAGCTCCTATCTCGCGGTGATCAAGGTCGTCGGCGCCGGCGGAGGCGGCACCAACGCCGTCAGCCGCATGGTCGACGCCGGGCTCAAGGGAGTCGAGTTCATCGCGATCAACACCGACGTGCAGGCCCTTCAGGCCTGCGAGGCCGACATCAAGCTCGCCGTCGGCCACCAGCTCACCCACGGGCTCGGCGCCGGCGCGAACCCCGAGATCGGCGCCGGCGCGGCGGCGGAGTCGCGCGACGACATCAAGGAGGCGCTCAAGGGCGCCGACATGGTCTTCGTCACCGCCGGCGAGGGCGGCGGCACCGGCACCGGCGCCGCCCCGGTGATCGCCGAGATCGCCAAGGAGGAGATCGGCGCGCTCACGGTCGGGGTGGTCACCAAGCCGTTCGAGTTCGAGGGCAGCCGCCGGATGCAGCAGGCGCTCGACGGGATCGACAAGCTGCGGGCGAAGGTCGACACGCTGATCATCGTCCCCAACGAGAAGCTGCTCCAGGTCGTCGAGCGTCGCACCTCGGTCCAGGAGGCCTTCCGGATGGCCGACGACATCCTGCGCCAGGGCGTCCAGGGGATCACTGACCTGATCACCACCCCGGGACAGATCAACCTCGACTTCGCCGACGTGCGCACGGTGATGTCGGACGCCGGCTCGGCGATGATGGGGATCGGCGCCGCCGCCGGGGAGAACCGGGCCCAGGAGGCGGCGAAGATGGCGATCTCCTCGCCGCTGATGGAGGAGTCGATCGAGGGCGCGACCGGGATGCTGCTCAACTTCACCGGCTCGGACGACCTCAACCTGTTCGAGGTCAACGAGGCCGCCGACATCGTGGTCTCGACCGCCGACAAGGGCGCCAACATCATCTTCGGCACCGTGATCGACGGAACCCTGGGCGACGACGTCCGGGTGACCGTGATCGCGACCGGCTTCCAGGGCTTCGAGACCATGGCACGCAGCCCGATCCGGGTGCGCGAGCGCAGCCGCCGGCGCCAGGTCGGCCAGCTCGAAGACCGCGAGCTGCGCGAGCTCCAGGTCTCCGAGGACGAGATCGACGTCCCACCGTTCCTGCGCGACCGCTAGCGACGGGGCACTAAGTCGGCTTCGTGGCGAAGCCGTTCGGCTCGCCGGGCCGTGGCGCTGAGCTCGCGGTCGATCGGCCCTCCCATGACCAGGTGCTCGTCGAACAGGGTCCACGTCCCACCGTGGGTCTTCGCGTTCAGGTCCCGCTCGCTAAGCGCGGCGCGCGCTGCGTAAAAGCATCGCGTAGTAGGCGACCCCGATCGCGACGCTGAAGTCCCCGGCGTCGATCGAATGTCGGGCAGCGGACTCAGGCCCGGGCCGCTCCCCACGGGCGCGCGAGCCAAAGAGCCAGACCGATCGCAGCCGCTCGCGAGGCGCTCCCGAAGCACCTCGACGAACCGAGCGATCACGCGCCGCTCGTCGGCGGTGAGGCTGGTTTCGGCCAGGGCAGGCACAGGATCATTGTGCAGCGTCCCTCCGACGGTCGCCGGGCAATGAGCCGATAGCGTGCGTGTGGTGGAGGCCTCCGCAGCGCTTAGGCAGACGCCCCTTCATGATGAGCACGTCGCGGCGGGGGCGAAGCTGGTCCCGTTCGCCGGCTGGGAGATGCCGGTCTCCTACGACGGGGTGCGCGCCGAGCACCTCGCCGTTCGGTCTGCCTGCGGGGTCTTCGACGTCTCCCACATGGGGGAGATCGAGACCGAGGGCCCGCAGGCGGCGGAGCTGCTCCAGCGGCTGCTCTCAAACGACGTCGCCAGGCTCGACGTCGGCGGCGCCCAGTACTCGGTCCTCTGCCGCGAGGACGGCGGCATCCTCGACGACCTGTTCACCTACCGGCTCGCCGCCGACCGCTACCTGACGGTCACCAACGCCGCCAACCACGACCGCGACCTGGCCTGGTTTCGCGAGCACGCCGGCGGCTTCAGCGCCGAGGTCCGCGACCGGCTCGACGCGTACGCGATGCTCGCCGTTCAGGGGCCGGAGGCGCGGCGGATCGCCGGCGGCCTGTTCGCGGGTGAGCTCCCCGAGCGCATGCACGCGGCCCTAATCCCGGGTGCGGACTGGGCGAGCGGCGGCGAGGCGCTCGTCTGCGGCACCGGCTACACCGGCGAGGACGGGGTCGAGATCCTGGCCGAGCCCGAGCTCGCCGCGGGGCTGTGGCGCGCCGTGCTCGACGCCGGGGCGAAGCCCGCGGGGCTGGCGGCGCGCGACACCCTGCGGCTCGAGGTCTGCTTTCACCTCTATGGCAACGACATGGATGAGACCCGCAACCCGATCGAGGCCGGGCTCGGCTGGTGCTGCAAGGAGGAGACGGGGTTCGTCGGTGCCGAGGCAGTTGGCTCCGGTCGCGCGTCGGGCACCGAGGAGCGCCTGGCCCCGTTCATGCTCACCGCCGCCGGGATCCCGCGCCAGGGAAACCCGGTACTCGCCGGGGGCGAGCGGGTCGGCGAGGTCACCAGCGGCACGCTCTCGCCCTCGCTCGAGGTCGGGATCGGGATGGCCTACGTCCGCTCCGACCTCGCTGAGCCGGGGATCGAGATCGAGATCGACGTCCGCGGCCGCCACCGCCCGGCGCGCATAGAGTCCCGTCCGCTCTATCGAAAGGAGGACTGAGTTGGCCGACGAGAGCTATCCGGAGGAGTTGCGCTACCACCCCGAGCACGATTGGGCGCGGATCGAGGGCGACGAGGCGACGTTCGGGATCACCTGGTACGCGCAGGACGCGCTCGGCGAGGTCGTCTTCTACGAGCCGCCCGAGGTCGGCGCCGAGGTGAAGAAGGACGGCGCATATGCCGAGGTCGAGTCGGTGAAGGCGGTCTCCGACGTCTACGCGCCGCTCTCGGGCGAGATCGTCGCGGTGAACGAGGTGCTCTCAGACAGCCCCGAGAGGATCAACGAGGATCCCTACGGAGAGGGATGGCTGGTCAGGGTGAAGCTCTCGGATCCCTCCGAGGCCGACGAGCTCATGGACGCGCCCGCATACCGCGAGCTGCTCGCGACAGACGAGCGCTGACTCGCTACGCCCTCGTCACGCTCGGCGCCTGTTTCGCGCGGCATCGGGTGCGACAATCGGGATCGTGCCCGAGCCCAGCGAACAAGGTTCCTCTCCAGGTCAGGAGAAGGCGCTCCGCGCGCTGATCGCTCACATCGACGCCGGCGACGCACGTGCCGGGGAGCGCCACCGCGCGCTGATCGCTCGCATCGACGCCGGCGACGCACGTGCCGAGGAGCGCCACCGGGCGCTGATGGAGCGCCACGAGGAGCTGAAGCGCGAAGGCGCCGAGCGCCATCGCGCGCTGATGGAGCGGCATCGGCGCGGCGAGCGGATCTTCGTCGAGGCGTTTGGCGACATCGACGCGAGCATCCAGCGGAACACCTATCGCCTCGACGACATGGGAGAGGCGATCCGCGCCGACACCCGCGCGGTGCTCTCGGTGCTCGACCGGCTCGAGCCACCATCGGGCTGAGGTCTCGGCGGTCCCGCGGGACCGCGCTCTAACCTGCCCGGGGTGAGCCGCTACACGTCAGCGACCGAGGCCGACCGGGAGGCGATGCTCGCCGCGATCGGCGTCGACTCGGTCGAGGAGCTGTTCGCCGACATCCCGCCCGAGCTGCGGCTCGACCGGCCCTTGGAGCTGCCCGACGGGCGGCCGGAGACCGAGGTGTTCGACCACCTCGCCGAGCTCGCCGCCCGCAATGCGGACGCCGACACCGAGGCCTGCTTCCTCGGCGCCGGGATGTACGACCACTACGTGCCCGCGATCGTCGACGCGATCACCCAGCGCTCGGAGTTCCTCACCCCGTACACGCCGTATCAGCCGGAGGTCTCCCAGGGCGGGCTCCAGGTGATGTTCGAGTTCCAGACCGCGATCTCGGAGCTGACCGCGCTGCCGGTCGCCAACGCCTCGCTGTATGAGGGGCCGTCCTCGGTCGCCTCCGCGGCGTACCTCGCGCTCGGGGCGCGCAAGGGCCGCCGCCGGCTGGTCGCCTCGCGCGGCCTGCATCCGCATTCGCGCGAGACGCTCGCCACCTACGCGCGCGGGTTCGGCGCCGAGCTGGTCGAGGTCGGGCTCTCCGGCGGGCTGACCGACGCGGCCGAGCTCGCCTCGGCGCTCGACGAGGACACCGCCGCCGTCTTCGTCCAGAACCCCAACTTCCTCGGCGCGGTCGAGGACCTCGAGGCGCTTGCCGCCGCCGCCCACGACGCGGGCGCGCTGGCCGTCGCCGCCGTCGACCCGATCGTGCTCGGGGTGCTGCGCCCGCCGGGCGACTGCGGGGTGGACGTCGCGGTGGGGGAGGGCCAGAGCCTCGGCAACCGACTCGACTTCGGCGGCCCCTCGTTCGGCTTCTTCGCCGCCACCGAGGAGCACCTGCGGCGAATGCCCGGCCGGATCGCCGGGGAGACCACCGACGTCGACGGCCGGCGCGGGTTCGTGCTCGCGCTGCAGACCCGCGAGCAGCACATCCGCCGCGAGAAGGCCACTCACAACATCTGCACCTCCCAGGCGCTCAACGCGCTCGCCGGCACCGTCTACCTCGCCTGGCTCGGCAAGCGCGGGATCGTCGAGCTCGGCGAGCTGCTGATCTGCCGCACCGCCTACGCGCGCGAGCGGCTGGCGGCGGTCGACGGGGTCGAGCTGCTGCACCCCGAGGCGCCGGTGGCGCGGGAGTTCGGGGTGCGGCTCGACGGTCCGGTCGACGCGGTGCTCGAGGCGTGCGCCGCGGACGGGATCGCCGCCGGGTACCCGCTGGGGCGCGAGTACCCCGAGCACAGCGACGGGCTCCTGATTGCACTTACGGAGAGAAGGTCGAAGGAGGACATCGACCGGCTCGCCGACTCGCTCGCGCGCGCGACCGCGAAAGCCGGCGCCAATGGCGCCTTTCTCTCGGATAGCGAGAGGAAAGCGCCAATCACCCCGGAGGTCACCCCATGACGCCCGCGCCTCCCCCCTCGGTGCCCCCGACGGACGCTCTTACCCCGACCCCGCAACAGCGCGAGCAGGTGCTGACGATCTACGAGCGCAGCGTCCCGGGCCGCCGCGCCGCAACGCTCCCGGCCACCGACGTTCCGGAGACCCCGCTCGGCGACCTGATCCCCTCGAAGCTCCTCCGCCCGCAAGGACCCCAGCTCCCCGAGGTCTCGGAGCCCGAGATCGTCCGCCACTACAACCGCATCTCGCGGCGCAACTTCGACCTCGACACCGGGCCGTACCCGCTCGGCTCGTGCACGATGAAGCACAACCCGCGGATCAACGAGCGGGTCGCGGCGCTCCCGGGCCACGCGCGGCTGCACCCGGCTCAGCACCCGCGACGGGCCCAGGGGGCGCTCGAGCTGATGTGGCGGCTCGAGCGGGCGCTGGCCGAGCTCACCGGTCTGCCGCATGTCTCGCTGCAGCCGTCCGCAGGCTCGCACGGGGAGCTCGCCGGGCTGCTGCTCACCCGCGCGTACCACGAGGATCGCGGCGAGCAGCGCACGAAGGTGCTCACGCCCGACACCGCCCACGGCACCAACCCGGCGACGGTGACGATGGCCGGCTACGAGGCCGTCAAGGTCGCGACCGACGAGCGCGGCGGCGTCGACGTCGACGATCTGCGGGCGAAGGCCGACGACAAGGTCGCCTGCCTGATGCTCACCAACCCGAACACGCTCGGGCTGTTCGACGAGAACATCACGGAGATCGCTCGCATCGTCCACGGGGTCGGCGGCACGCTCTACTACGACGGCGCCAACCTGAACGCGATCATGGGCTGGACGAGGCCGGGAGACATGGGCTTCGACATCGTCCATCTCAACCTGCACAAGTCGTTCTCCCAGCCCCACGGGGGCGGCGGCCCGGGAGCCGGCCCGATCGCGGTGTCGGAGCGGATCGAGCCCTACCTGCCCGTCCCGCGGATCGTCCGCAGCGAGGGAGCGAACGGGCCGCGGCCGAGCTTCGACCTGGACCACGGCGCCGAGAAGTCGATCGGCCGGCTGCGCGGCTTCGCGGGCAACTTCGGCGTCTTCGTCCGTGCCTACGCCTACATCGCCAGCCTCGGCGGGGACGGGCTGCGGGAGGCGTCGGAGACAGCGGTCCTGAACGCCAACTACCTGCTCGCGCGCTTGCGCGAGGGCCGGGCAGGCCGCTACCTGCCGCTCGCCTTCGAGCGCCGCTGCATGCACGAGTTCGTCCTCTCCGGCGCCCCTGCGAAGCGCGAGCTCGAGACGAAGACCCTCGACGTCGCCAAGCGATTGCTGGACTTCGGCTTCCACCCGCCGACGATCTACTTCCCGCTGCTCGTCGACGAGGCGCTTATGTTCGAGCCGACCGAGACCGAGACGCGCGAGTCGCTCGACGCGCTCGCCGATGCGATCGAGGAGATCCTCGCCGAGGCCGAGCGCGACCCATCGATTCCCCAGGGCGCTCCATATACGACGCCCGTCCGCCGCCTCGACGAGGCGGCGGCGAGCCGGCGACCGACGCTCCGCCAGCCGCTCGAGTAGCGCGGGGCCGTCCCTATGCCGCGCGGCGGCGCAGGGTGCGGGCCGGCCCGTCCGCGTGCGCCGGCGTCCGGGCGATCACCCGCAGCGGCTTCGCTGCGGCGCGCAGCTGCTCGGCGCGGGCGCGCAGCAGCGCCGCGATCTCGGTCGTGCGGTGAAACGGGTCGGCGATCAGCTCGCGGCCGTCGACCGCGAACGCGGCCCGCGGCTCGCCCTCCTGCTCGGCGAGCAGCAAGCGCCCGTCGGGCACCCGGGCGGAGTCGAGCTGGGCGAGCTTGATCAGCGCCGACCGGTCGGCGTAGGTCGCCTCCCGGATCGTCACCGAAGCCGCCCGGCTGGAGTCGAATGTGTGACGAAGTGAGACTGATTTGATTGACATTGTGCGTCCCCCGGGGTAATAATCTGTCGCACAGAGCGACTGATCTATGTCGTATGTACGACGATACAAGCCCAACGGAGGCGCTGTCAATGTCATACAAAGCTCAATTGTCTGACCTCGACCGGAGCAGCGAGCGGTCGCTGACCCAGCAGCTCGTGGACGCGATCGCCGCGGCGATCGAGAGCGGCGAGCTGCGGCCCGAGGAGAAGCTCCCACCGACCCGCGAGCTCGCGGAGCTTGCCGGCGTCAACCATCTGACGGCGGTGCGGGCCTACCGCCGTCTGCGCGAGCTCGGACTGGTCACCGCCCACGTCGGCCGCGGCACCTTCGTCCGCGGCACCGGTCGCCCGCCGGAGTCGAGCGTCGTGAGCGACTCGATCGCCTGGCAGCGTTACGCGCTGCCCGAGTACGAGCCGACCTACGGCGACCAGGTGCTCGCCGAGATGCACCGCCAGGCGACCGCCGAGCACCTGATCCCGCTCTCGGTCGGCTACCCGTCGGCGAGCCTGTTCCCGATCGAGGAGATTCGCGAGGCGACCGGCGCGGTGCTGCACGAGCATCCCGAGCGAGCGCTCCAGTACTCCGACGTCCAGGGCGTGCCCGAGCTGCGCGAGCAGATCGCCGCGCTGTCGGCGCAGCGAGGCTCGCCGGAGGACATCCGCGACATCGTCTGCACCACCGGCGCAAGCCAGGCTCTGACCCTCGCCACCCGGGCGATCGTTCGCCCCGGCGACGCGGTCGCCTGCGAGGACCCGAGCTTCATGTCCGTGCTCCGGGCGCTGCGCACCCAGGCCGACGTCCGCGTGGTCGGCGTGCCGGTCGACGAGGACGGGCTCGACGTCGACGCGCTCGAGGCGCTGCTGGCGCGCAACGAGATTCGCATGCTCGCGATCCAGCCCAGGCTGCACAACCCCACCGGCCGCGACCTCTCGCCCGAGCGACGCGAGCGATTGCTGGCGCTGGTCCGCCGGCACGGCTTCTTCGTGATCGAGGACGGCATCTACGCTGACCTGCGCTTCGAGGGCGAGTCGCCGCCCTCGCTGCGCTCGGAGGCCCCCGCGCACGTCATCTACTGCGACTCGCTCTCGAAGACGGTCGGCGGCGGACTGCGCGCCGGGTGGGTGGCGGCGAGCGGTCCGATCCTCGACCGGATCGTGGTCGAGAAGCGAGGCGACGACATCCACAGCCCGAGCCTGACCCAGCTCACGGTTGCTCGCTATTTGGGGAGTGGCGCCTACGCCGGCCAGGCCGAGCGCGCCCGTCGCTTCTACCGCGAGCAGAGCGAGCACATGATCGAGGCGGTCGAGGACGAGCTAGGCTCGATCGCGACCTGGATCGAGCCGCTCGGCGGCGGCCACCTCTGGGTCACCCTCGACCTCTCGCTCGACGAGCGCGAGCTCGCCGACGAGGCGCTGCGCGAGGGCGTCGCCTACGCTCCCGGCGGCGCGATGCGCATCGAGCGCAGCCGCGACCTCTCGCTGCGCCTCTCCTACGGCTACCTCGACCCCGACCAGATGCGCGAGGGGGTGCGCCGCTTCGCCGCCGCCGTCGAGCGCGTCCGCGCCCGCGCCCCGCGTGCGGAGGCCATCCCGGTCTAGCGATTCGGCGGCTCGGGCAGCTTCTGCTCGAGCTCCAGCACCGGGGCGAAGAGGTCGCCGTGCTTCTCGACCCGCTCGAGCACGTCCGCGGCCTCGAACCGCACGGCCTCCGGGTCGGCCTTCTCGGCCAGTTCCTCGACCTCCTCCCAGCGAAGCGGGGTCGAGACCCACGGGAGTGCCCGGCAGCGCAGCGAGTAGACCGCGACGGTGGTCTTGGCACGGTCGTTCTGGCTCCAGTCGACCAGCACCTTGCCCTTGCGCAGCTCCTTCTTCTGCTTGGAGACCACCCGCTCGGGCTCGGAGCGCTCGAGCGCCTGGGCGACGGCCCGCGCGTAGGGCTTGGTCTCCTCATAGCTGACCTTGGTGTTCAGCGGCACGTAGACCTGGAGGCCCTTTGACCCCGAGGTCTTCGGAAAGCTCTCCAGCCCGAGGTCGGCGAACAGGTCGCGGACGGTGAGCCCGACCCTGGCGCACTCGACGATCGTGGCCGGCTCGCCGGGATCGAGGTCGAAGGCGAGCACCGTCGGCGCGTCCGGATCGTCGGCGAGCGAGAGCGAGGGATGGAGCTCCAGCGCCGCGAGCTGCGCGAGCCAGACCAGGGTCGGGCGCTCGTCGCAGACGATGAAGTCGAGCACCCCGACCGAGCCCATCTCGATCGGCGCCGTGCGAACCCAGTCGGGGGTGTGCGACGGGGCGCGCTTCTCGAAGAAGCGCTGCGACTCGACCCCGTCGGGGAATCGGACCCTCGTCAGCGGCCGATTGCGGAGGTGGGGGAGGATCACATCCGCGATCCGCGCGTAGTAGTCGATCGCCTGGCCCTTGGCGAAGTCGGCCTCCGGCCAGAGGACCTTGTCGAGGTTGGTGAGCGCGATCTCGCGCCCGTCGACCTCTACGACTTCGCGGCTTTCGCCTTGCTTCGCGATCTCGTTTTCGCGGAGGACTTCTTCGCCGGCGCGCGCTTCTTCTTCGGCTTCGCGGCTCCGTCGCCCGTGGCCAGGTCCTCCCCCTTGACCGCGGCGAGGCTCTCCTCGAGCGCCGCCATCAGGTCGGGCGCCTTGGTCGGGGTCGGCTCCTCGGAGACCGCCTCAACGATCTTCTCGCCCTTCGCCTTGCGCTCGATCAGCTCGAGCAGCTCCTCGCGGTACTCGTCGCGGTACTTGCCGGCGTCGAACTCGGAGGTCAGCGAGTCGATCAGCGCCTTGGCCATCTCGAGCTCGCGCTTCTCCGGCGTCTCGACCTCACCGTCGAGCGAGTCGGCGATCTCGTCGGTCGCGACGACCTCGTCGGCGAACCGCATGGTCGCCATCGTCAGCACGTCGTCCATCGGCCGCAGCGCCGCGAGGTGCTCCTTGCTGCGCAGCACGAAGCGCGCGACCGCGACCTTGTGCGAGTCGGTCATCGCCTTGACCAACAGCCCGTAGGCCTTCTCGGCGCCCTTGTCGGGGCCGAGGTAGTAGGGCTGGGCGAAGTAGATCGGGTCGATGTCGTCGAGATCGACGAAGTCCTGGATCTCGATCGCGCGGGTCCTCTTCGGGTCCAGCTCCTCGAGCTCCTCCCGGGTCAGGACCACGTACTGCTCGGGGCCGATCTCATACCCCTTGACGATCTCCTCGTAGGGGACCTCCTCGCCGTCGGCCTCGGCGACCCGCTTGTGGCGGATGCGCGAGCCGTCGTCGGCGCGCAGCTCGCGAAAGCTGATCTGCTTCTTCGAGACCGCCGAGTAGAGCTTCACGGGCACGTTGAGGAGCCCGAAGCTGATGGAGCCTGACCAGATCGCGCGTGGCATCTATTGACTCAGACCGGGATGGGGAGCGAAAGTCATCGCTTCTCTAGTACCCGAGATTAGCGGTCGAATCCTGCCGCCCCCGCCGCCCGAACGCGATCTTGCGTTCAGGACTCGCGCACCACCTCGCGCGGGTCCTTGTCGTCGCGCAGCCCTTTGAACGAGGCCGCGCGCAGGGTGTCCTCGTGGGTCCACTGCGTGAACTCGACCTCGCAGACCAGCTCGGGGCGACACCAGCGAAGCCCGCCGCGCTCACGCGCCCGGGCCGCGTACTTGACCTGTGGGTCCCAGCCGCCCTCGAACGGGCTCGATTCGCTCTCCAGCGGGGCGAGCCGCGTGCTGAGCTCTTCGAGCGCGGGGTCGGTGAAGCCGCTGCCGACGCCGCCGGCGTAGACGAGCCGCTGGGGGCGCCCGAGGCGCTCGGCCTCGGCCGGGGTGGCGTCCCAGTAGCCGACCAACAGCGAGCCGACCCGCCGCCGCCGGGCGCCCTCGCCGGGCATCCAGCCGCCGATCACCAGCTCCTGGCGGCGGCGGTTCTGCACTTTCACCCAGTCGGCGCTGCGCCGTCCCGGGCGGTAGCCGCTCGCCAAGCGCTTGGCCACGATGCCCTCCAGGCCCCGGTTGCGAACTGCCGCCATCAGCGCCTCGCCCTCGCCGAGGTGGTGGCGAGGCGTCTGCCAATGCGGCCCGTCTACCTCGAGTGCGGCGAGTAGCTCGCGGCGGCGCTCATACGGCTCGGCCAGCAGCGAGCGGCCGTCGAGCCAGAGCAGGTCGAAGGCGACGTAGGTGACCGGGGTCTCGGCCGCCCGCCGGCGGATGCGGGCGGCGTCGGTGAGGCCCATCCGCCGCTGAAGCAGGCCGAAGCTGGGGGCGCCGCCGGGGTCGAAGGCGACCACCTCGCCGTCGAGGATGGCGTCGTGCGCCTCGAGCGCGGCGCCGAGCGCGGCCAGCTCCGGGTAACGCGGCGTCACCTCCTCGCCGCGGCGCGCGCACACCCGCGCCTCGCCTCCCTCGGCGAACGCGAGCGCCCGCACGCCGTCCCACTTGAGCTCGAACGCCCAGCCGTCGCCGGGCGGCGGGCGCTTCGCCGCCGTCGCCAGCATCGGCTCGAGCGTTCGAGGCATCGGTTGATCGGACACAAGCGCGATTATCGGACGTCGGGTCGGGGTCGGATAATCGGCTCGTGCTGTTCGAGCTCGAGGACGTCAGCTACTCCCGCGGGGGCGAGCCGGTGCTCCGCGACCTGGGCGCGAGGCTGCCGGCCGGGGCGTCCTGCGTCGCCGGGCCGTCGGGGAGCGGCAAGTCGACGCTGCTGCGCCTGCTCAACAGGCTCGCCGATCCCGATGCCGGGCGGGTGGTCTACGAGGGTGCCGACGTGCGCGAGCGCGACGTGCTCGAGCTGCGGCGCGAGGTATGCCTGGTCCCTCAGCTCCCGGCGCTGCTCGAGGGGACCGTCGAGGACAACGTCCGCTTCGCCGCCGGGTGCGCGGACAGCGAGCCCGACGTCCCGCGGCTGCTCGGGCTCGCCGGGCTCGGCCCGTCGTTCGCCGGCCGCGACGCGTCGCGGCTCTCGGTCGGCGAGCAGCAGCGGGCGATGCTGGCCCGCACGCTGGCGCTCGAACCGCGGGTGCTGCTGCTCGACGAGCCGACCTCGGCGCTCGACGAGGACGCCCGCGACGCGGTCGAGGCGACCCTCGCCGACCTCCGCGGGCGGCTCGGGATCTCGACCGTGCTCGTCACCCACGACCTCGAGCAGGCGCGGCGGATGTCCGACTGGGTGCTGCGCGTGGACGAGGGGCGCCCCGTGGCCGAGGGGCCGACCGCCGAGCTGCTCAGCCGGGCGGCGAGCTAGGCCCCCATGCCCGCGACCGCGATCGACGTCACCCTCGGCGAGGTCGCCGCGAGCCTCGCCCTGGTCGCCGTCGCGATCGCGGTCTCGCTCTGGCGTCGCACCGAGCTCGAGGGCGACATCGCGGTCGCCGTCGTGCGTTCGATGGTCCAGCTGATCGCGATCGGCTACGTGATCCAGGCGATCTTCGACGAGGACAGCCTGCTGCTGGTCTTCGCGCTGATCGCGGTGATGGTCCTGTTCGGCGCCTTCCAGGCCCGCCTGCGCGCGCGACGGGTGCCGCGGGCCTTCGTCCCGCTGCTGATCGCCCTCGGGGTCGCGGGCGCGGCGACCCTCGGGCTGGTGGTGGCGCTCGGGGTGTTCGAGCCCGAGCCGCGCTACCTGGTCCCGGTCGGCGGCATGGTGGTCGGCAACGCGATGACCGCGGCCGCGGTCGCGCTTGACCGGCTCGGGGACGAGATGACCGACCGCGCGCGCGAGATCGAGGCGACGCTCGCGCTCGGCGCCACCTCGACCCAGGCCGCCGCGCCGAGCCTGCGCCGCAGCCTGCGCTCGGGGACGATCGCGCTGATCGACTCGACCAAGACCACCGGGCTGATCTTCTTTCCCGGGACGATGGTGGGGATGCTGCTCGCGGGCGCCGACCCGATCGACGCCGTCCGCCTCCAGCTGATCCTGCTCTGGGTCCTGCTCGGCAGCGTCGCGATCGCGGCCCTGCTGGCGACCACCCTCGCGTACCGCAACTTCTTCACCCCCGCCCACCAGCTCCGCGAACCGCCGGCGCCTTAGGGGCCTATCTCACTAGACCCAGCACCGCCGAGGAATATCGCTGTATACTGCACTGTATATGGCATCAACGCGGACGCAGATATACCTGACCGACGAGCAGCGGACGCGCTTGGACGCGCTCGCGAGACGCGATCGGCGGTCGCTGGCCGCGGTGATCCGGGAAGCTGTCGACCTCTTCCTCGATGAGATCGCGCCGGACGCGGACGCCGTCCTCGAGGACACCTTCGGCTCGGCGCCTGGTCTCGAGACACCGCCCCGCCGCGAATGGTCCGAGCGTGGCTGACCTGCTGGTCGACACGGACGTCTTCGTGGATCACCTCCGCGGCGAGCGCGAGTTGCGTGGAGGCGACGACGCGATCAGTTATTCGGTGATCACACGTGCCGAGTTGTTCGCCGGCGCACACGAGGAGGAGGAGCGGGTCGCGCGCTTGCTGTGGCCGTTCCGCGAGCTCGAAGTCGAGCGCGACACCGCCGCGCTGGCGGGCCGGCTGCGGCGTGAGACCGGCGTCCGTCTGCCGGACGCCCTGATCGCCGCGACCGCGCTGCGTAACGACCTTCTGTTGCTCACTCGCAACCCCAGGGACTTCGAGCGAGTATCGGACCTCGAGCTCATCGATCCGAGCGCGCGGTAGCGCAAGCAAACGAGCCCGTCGCTCAGCCGGGCCAGCCCTGGTGGGCGTCGCGCAGCGCCCTCACCTCGGCCTCGTTTCGGGGCCCATGGGTCGCGTGGCGGCCCTGGATCTGGCGCCGGACCTGCTCGAGCTCGCGGCGCGTGAACTCGCACTTGTCAGTCCTGGGCTCGACGCCGTAGGCGCGGGCGCCGTTCAGGCCCAGGATCTTGGCCTTGCGCTCGCGGGTCAACGCGGGGTAGCCGTAGCGCTCCTGGAACTCGGTCGAGATCTCAAACGAGCGGAAGGTCTGGATCTGGTCCTGCGGCGAGCCGTAGAAGATGCAGTCGGTGCCCCAGAGGACGTTGTCCTCGCCGACGTGCCTGAGCAGCTTGCCGAGCACGTGGGCGGACTGGGTCGGGTCGCGCATGATCGTCCACCAGACCGAGCCGAGCTCGGCGTAGACGTTCTCGTTTGGCCCCACCCCGGCTTGCATCATCGCCTTGATCAACCGGTTCACGCCGACCCCGGCCGTCGCCTCGGTGTAGGGGCCCTCCGGCGGGCCGGTGCGCTCGAATCCGGAGTGGTAGACGATGAACGCGACGTCGGGGAAGTCGCGCGCGGCGAATGGGACGTCCTCGGGGCTGGCGTGGGAACTGCCCGCCCCAAACCCCTTGTGGGCGCAGATGATCTTCACGTCGAGCTCGCGCGCCTTGTCGATGAACGCGTGCCCGACCTGCGCCAGCGCCGGGTCGCGATCGTCCAGCCGCCACGCGTTCCCGGCGTCTCCGAATGCGTCGGGGAAGTGGGTGAAGACCTTCCAGGCCGCGATCGGGTAATGGGCCGCGTTCTCCTCCATCACGTCCAGGTTCGCTCTCAGCGGGCCGTAGTTCGGCAGCGCCTGGGCGTGAAGGAGGACCGACTCCCAGCCGCAGACGAGCTCGGCCGTCTGGCGGGTCTCCTCCATGATCGCCGCCGACAGGGGGCTTCCCTTGGGGGCGATCGGGAGCGCCGACAGCGTGACCATGTTGGTGTCGCTGTGAAGGAAGAGCTCCTCGAGGAACACCTCGCGGGCGAAGCAGGCGTGCGGATCGTCCTCGCCGCAGTTGACCTGCGGGAAGACGGAGCCGAAGAACGCCTCCCCGGGGACCGAGCGCATCAGGTCGTACTCGAGGTGGTGGCCCTGGACGTCGAACACGAACTCCTCGCCCGCGAGCGCCGCCCGTGCCGCCTCCTGGTCCCGGCCGGCCTCGTGGGGCACCGCGTAGGTCCCGCCGTTCGTGGTCTCGCCCGCATCGCCTAGGCACCCCTGCAAGGTCAGCAGCGTCGTCGCCGCGGCGCTGGCCGTGAACAGGAAGTCCCGTCGCGACATCCCGCTGCTGCGCGCGTTCGCCTCACAGGCGATCCGCGACCGGCGGATCGACTCACGCTCGACCGCGGTCAGGGGCGCCGGCACGTACTCGCCGTTCGAGCAGGGCCCGAACTTGATCGGCAGGCCGGGGTCGCCGTCCTCCACGCGAGAGATACGGAGGCGGGCGCGGCTGAGGTCCCGCGCTCAGCGCTGGGGAAGGATCCAGCCGCTCACGCGCGGGAACCGGCCCACCCCGCTGCCGCCCGGATCGAACTGCTCGGAGATCCGGTCGAAGGCGACCACGCGGCCGGGCCTTTCGGCGCGAATGAAGAGCCACTGGTCGGCCTCGGGCCAGCCGACCAGCAACCAGCGACCGTCGGGTGACCAGGTGGGGCCGGTGAGGATCCCTCTGGCCGAGAACAGGACTTCGCTCCCGGCGCCGCCGCCGTCCTGGAGCACCAGCTCATCCCGGCGGCCGACGTGGCGCAGAGTTGCGAGCGAGCCGCCCTCCGGCGAGCTCGCACGCTTGGCAGTGGCGGCGGCCGGCGGCGCTGAGAGCAGCTCCAGGTCCCGAGGGGTGGTCCGCAGCCGCTTCTTCGTCTCCACGTCCACGGTCCGGACTCGTCCCTGCCGATCGACATAGCTGAGCACGTGGATGCGCTCGGTGCCCGTCGTCGTCCCAACCTTGTCCTGGCCGATCGGGCGCCAGGCCGGTGCTGTTGCGGCCACGTCGCGGGCGATCAGCCGCTTTTCGCGGCCGTCCCCAGCCACCACCCAGAGGTCGCGGCCGCTCCGGTAGGCGATCCGGGTGTCGAACCCGATGCCGCCCCAGCGCGGGTCGCGGATCGGGGCGGACGCCGGCGACGCCGGCACGGTCCAGCGCACGTCCCCATCGGGGTCCACGGCAACGAGCTGGCCGTCGGCTGCCGCCGCCACGAACAGGCCGCGCGGCGACCAGGTCGCCTCCTCGTAGTCGCCGAGCAATCGCTTCGAGCCGTCCTCGCGCACGATCCACACGCCCTGCTCCGACTCGACCAGCAGCTCGCCGGCGGCCGGGAGGGAGCGCAGCGCGGGCTTCGCGTCGTCGGCGCCGACTCCGATCACGTCCTGGACCAGATCGCCGACCCTCGCCCCGGCCGGGCTGAGCCCGATCGCGAGCACGGCGGCGCCCCCGGCGAGCGCCAGCGCGAGCCGCCGAGCGCGGTAGGTCGGCCGGACCGGCGTCCGCTCGGCGTAGGCGGCGCGAACGACGTCCCAGGCTCGCTCCTCGGCCTCGGCCTCGTCGGGCACCCGCGCTTCGTCGAGGGCGCGCTCGAGGTCTGGGTCGCGCCTCATGTCGACTCCTTCTCGATCGCGGGTCGCAGGCGGTCCAGCGCGCGGCGCATACGTGAGTTGACCGTGCCCCGGGGGAGGCCGAGCATTTCGCCGATCTCGCCCGGGGTGTAGCCGAGCACGTAGCGGAGCACCACCACCGCGCGGTGCTCGGGAGAGAGGGCGGCGAGCCCCGCCGTCAACGCGTCGGAGAGCCTGCCCGGCGAGGGCTGGCCCGGCTCGGCCGGGCCGATGCTCTCGGGCGCCGCGGCCTGCGGACCGGCCTCCTCCGGCAGCGCCGCCTCGCGGCGAAGCCGGCGCGCCCGCGCCCAGTCGATCGCCCGGTTGACCGTGATCCGGTGCAGCCAGGGCCCGAACGGCCGGCGGCGGTCGAAGCGATCGAGGGCGCGGATCGCGGCGAGGAACGACTCCTGGGCGATGTCCTCGGCCGCCGCGGCGTCGCCGACGACCAGGTATGCGGCGCGGTGGGCCCGGCGCCAGTGACGCCGAAAGAGCTCCTCCAGGGCCCGCTCGGACCCACGCTGCGCGTCACGGACGAGCGCGCCCTCGCGCCGGTCCCGCAGCAGCAGCGACGGGCGCGGCAGCCGCGCGAGACGCTCGGAGGCCGGCTCGGCGCTCATCGGCAGCGCCGATTGTCCCGCGACCGCGACCGGCCCGGGGAGCATCGGCGCCAGGGCGGCCGCGCTCATGCGCCTCGCCGGCAAGCCGTCACGGCACGAGCTCTCGCTCGCGAGTCCCCTCCGGCTCGCCAACCCGCTCGCCCGTCGCCATCAGCCGCGCGAGCTCGTCCTCGGTGGTCGAATCCGCCGATGCCTCGCCGTTGCGCCTGCGGACGAGCGCGCCGACGGCGACGAGGATCAGGGCGCCGGCCCCGACCGCGATCCAGCCGATCGGACCGCCGCCGCCATCGCCCTCGGCCTCCGGTGCAGCCCGAGGGTCGGGCGGCTGGCTGACCTCGAAGGTCTCGGAGTCGACGAGCGCCCCCGGGTCGCCGCGGCGGGTGACGGCCAGGCCGGTCCCCGAGGGGTCCGGGTCGAGTCCGAGCGCGTTGAGGTCGCGAACGCCGTCGAGGGCGGGGAGGTCGATGCAGACCGCGGTCCCGCGCTTGGTGTCGAGGGCGTGGATGAACGGCACGAAGTCGCGTCCGTAGTTCGAATAGAGCGTGTACACCCAGCGGCCGTCAGGGCTGGTCGCGCGGGCGAGCGGGTAGCCGGCCATCACCTCCTCGGCCGCCTCCGGGTCGATGATCGCCCCCGGCTCGAGGCGATTGCGCTCGAGGTCGTAGCGGCGGACCTGGTAGCGGGTCAGGTCCCGCGGGGCGACGTACTCGATCAGGTACAGCCAGCGGCCGTCGGCGGAGATCGCGTCGAAGCTGAAGTCGCCGTCGAGCCGGATCACGTCGCGAACCTTCAGGCGCTCGGTGTCGAGGGCGACGAGCTCGGTCGTCTCGCGGGGAAGGCCCGGTCGAGGTCGTGGCCGGATCAGGGCCAGCGTCTCGCCGTCGCCCGAGAGCCCGCCCGGCGAGCCGTCGAGGGCAACGGCCGGGATCGTGAACGTCCCCTCGAGGATCCGCGAGCCGGAGACCTGGCCGCCGTTCTGCACCGTCCGCTCGACCAGCGTGTCGCGGCCGACGTCGAGGCTGACGTAGCGATAGGCCCCACCGGGATCGGCGATCCCGGTCGGCCCGGTCTCCTCGACCGGGAGCGGGAGCCCGTCGGCACTCGCCGCGCTCGTCGGGATCAACGCCGCGGCGCCAAGCGCGGCGCCGAGCAACGTGGTGAATCGGTGCGATCGTCTCATCGGGCCTCCTCGCTGTAAGCGGTCTCGGCTTCGATACGGCTCGGGATGGCTCGGAGGTCCCGATTGGCAGACTCGTAGCGCGGGCTCCGCCGAGGCGGGCGCCTATAGTCCCCGCCCGCGATGGGCCAGACGCGCATCTTCAGCGGCATCCAGCCCACGGGACGCAAGCACCTCGGCAACTACATCGGCGCGATCCGCCAGTACGTCGAGGGCCAGGAGCGGGCCGACGCGATCTACTGCATCGTCGACCTGCATGCGATCTCGGTCGCCTACGAGCCCGCCGAGCTGCGCGAGCGGCTCTACGACACGACCGCGATTCTGCTCGCGGCCGGCCTCGACCCCGAGCGCTGCATCCTCTTCCGCCAGTCCGACGTCCGCGAGCACACCGAGCTGACCTGGCTGCTGTCGGCGGTGACCGCGCACGGCGACCTCAACCGCATGCACCAGTTCAAGGAGAAGTCCGCCAAGCAGCGCGAGCTGGTCTCGGCGGCGCTGTTCTCCTACCCGGTGCTGCAGGCCGCCGACGTTCTCGCCTACAGGGCGCACGAGGTACCGGTGGGTGAGGACCAGCGCCAGCACGTCGAGCTGATGCGGGAGATCGCGCGCCGGTTCAACGAGCGCTTCGGCGGCGGGGGCGAGATCCTGGTGGAGCCGGAGCACCGGATCCCCGAGGTCGGCGCGCGGATCATGGACCTGCAGGAGCCCGGGGCGAAGATGGCGACCACGGGCGGCACCGAGCCAGGCACGGTCTTCGTCCTCGACGAGCCGGACGCGGTCCGCAAGAAGTTGATGAGCGCGGTCACCGACTCGGGGTCCGAGGTGGTCCGCGCCGAGGACAAGCCGGGGATCTCGAACCTGATCGAGGTCCTGGCAGTGGTCCGCGGCACGGATCCGGGGGCGATCGAGCGCGAGTTCACCGGCTCGGGCTACGGCGACTTCAAGGCCGCCGTCGCCGATGCGGTGGTGGACTACCTGGCGCCGGTGCGCGAGCGCTACGCCGAGCTTCGCGCCGACCAGCCGGCGCTGGAGACGGCGCTCGCCGCGGGCGCGGAGAGGGCGCGCGCGATCGCGTCCAAGACCGTGGCCGAGGTCCGTGACGCGATGGGCATCGGGCCGGGCGGACCGGCCGACCCGCGCTCGAATTAGCGCCCGCCGCCGCCGCTACCGTACCGCGCGTGAGAGCCTCCGAGCTCGATCTCGACCTGGACGTCTTCGCCGGGCCGTTCGACCTGCTGATGACCGTCGTCCTCCGCGAGGAGGTGGCGTTGGCGGAGGTCGAGCTGGGGGAGGTCGTGCTCGCCTATCTGGAGCACGTCGAGGAGCGCGGGGAGCTCGACCTCGAGTCGGCGACCGAGTTCCTGGTCCTGATCGCCTCGCTGCTGGAGCTCAAGTCCCGCCTGCTGCTGCCCGCCGAGGAGGAAGAGCAGGTCGAGCTCGCGCCCGAGGAGGCAGCGGAGGAGCTGCTCGCGCGGATGCTCGAGTACCGCCGCTACCGCGACGCGGCCGCCCTTCTCGGCGAGCTGTTCGCCGACGGTCGCCGCTACCTCTACCGCGCCGCGCCCCTGCCCCCTGAGCTGCGCCGGGTGGCGTTGGAGGCCGCGCGCCCCACCTACGAGCCGCAGCGGCTGGCGGCGGCGATCGGCGAGCTCCTGCGAGCGCCCCCCGAGCCCGACACCAGCCACATCCGTCCGACGGTCTCGCTCGAGCGGCGCCTGCGGGTGCTGCGCGAGCTGCTCGGGTCACGGTCGACGCTCGACTTCGACGACGCGTTCGGGGCGGAGGACCGGCTCACCCAGGCGGTGACCCTGTTCGCGCTGCTCGAGATGCACAAGCGCGGCGAGGCGACGTGGACCCAGCCCGAGACCTTCGGCCCCGTCGAGATCACCACCGATCCCGAGACGATCGCCCGAGCGCAGCGGAGGCGAGGGTGAGCCAGGCGGGCAGCCTGGAGCGGGTGGTCGAGGCCCTGCTCTTCCTCTCGCCCGAGCCGGTGGCGACCGCTGAGCTGGCCGAGGCCTGCGACGCGACCGAGGCCGAGGTCGACCGGGCGCTCGACCTGCTGGGCGCCGCTCTCGAGGGTCGCGGCGTGGTATTGCGCGAGGTCGCGGGCGGCTGGGCGCTCGCTGCGCATCCTGACGCCGAGAGCGCCGCGCGGCGGCTGCTGGCAAGGCCGAAGACCCCGCCGCTGACCCAGGCCCAGGCCGAGACGCTGGCGATCGTCGCCTATCTACAGCCGGTCTCCCGGCCGGAGATCGCCCGCATCCGGGGCGTTTCCTCGGACTCGGCGGTGCAGACGCTGACCGAGCGCGGGTTGATCGAGGAGTCGGGTCGATCGCGCTTCGGCGCCGTCATCCACCGCACCACGCCCCTGTTCGAGCGCCTCTTCGGCCTCGCCGGCCTCGACGCCCTCCCGGAGCCCGCCGGCTTCGATCCCTCGCCGGAGGACGAGGCCGATCTGCGCGAGCGACTGCTCAAGGCCGGCGAGCGCCGCGCCGGCTGATCCGACCGCGTCGTGCGGCTGGCGAAGTACCTGGCCCACAGCGGCGTCGCGTCACGCCGCCGCGCCGAGGAGCTGATCGCCGGCGGGCGGGTGACCGTCGGCGGCGAGCGCGTCACCGACCCGGCGCGCGACGTCGACGAGTCGAGCGGGGTGGAGGTCGACGGGCGACCGGCGACCCCCGATCCGCACGAGGTCTGGATGCTCCACAAGCCCGCCGGCGTCGTCTCGACCGCGCGCGAGCCGGGTCGCCGCCCTGCGGTGACCGACCTGATCCCGTCGCGGCGGCGCCTCTACCCGATCGGCCGCCTCGACGTCGACTCCACCGGCCTGATCCTGCTCACCAACGACGGCGAGCTCGCCAACCGGCTCACGCACCCGCGCTACGAGGTGCCGCGCACCTACAGGGCCCGCCTGCGGCGCCCACCCGCCGACGACGACCTGCGCGCCCTCCGGCGCGGGGTCGAGCTCGACGATGGCCCGACGGCGCCGGCAAAGGTGCGGCGCGTCTCTCCGCGAGTGGTCGAGATCACGATCCGCGAGGGCCGCAACCGCCAGGTCCGGCGCATGGCCGAGGCGGTCGGCAACGAGGTGGTCAAGCTGCAGCGGGTGGGCTTCGGCCCGCTGCGCCTGGGAGACCTCGCCGAGGGGGAGGCGCGGCGCCTGCGCCCCTCAGAGCTTCGCCGGCTCGCAGGCACCTGACCGGCCGCGACCGCGAGGTTTGTCTCGCATGCCGAGACAAACTCCGCGGCACTCGGATCGCTTTGGAAGGATGCCGCGGATGAGCGACGAGGAGCGGCTCTGGGCGGTGCGCGGCGCGGTCCAGGCCGAGCGCAACGACGAGCGGGCGATCCTCGGCGCCACCGAGGACCTCATGCACGCGCTGCTCGAGCGCAACGGGCTCGAGCCGGCGGCGATCGTGAGCTGCATCTTCACCTGCACCGACGACCTCGACGCCCAGTTCCCCGCTGTTGCGGCGCGGTCGCTCGGCCTCGATGCGGTGCCGCTGATCTGCGCCCGTGAGATCGACGTCCCCGGGGCGATGGAGCGGGTGATCCGGGTGATCGTCCACTACTACGCGGCCGCCGGCCACGAGCCCGCCCACACCTACCTCGGCGAGGCGCAGAGGCTGCGCTCCGACCTCCACAGCGCGCAGTAGCTGGCCCCGCCACAATCCTTCTCCCATGAGCGTGACGTTCGCCCAGAAGCTCGCCGCGATCCCCGGCTACAGGGCCGGCGTTCCGCCCGGCCAGGCGCCGGAGGCGATCGCTGACTCGGGCATCGCCCAGCTCGCCTCGAACGAGTCGCCGTGGGGGCCGCATCCGGACGTGGTCGAGGCGATCGCCCGGGCGGCGGCTGCCTCGAACCGCTACCCGGATCCCGATGCGACGCTGCTTCGGCGGCGGATCGCCGAGCGCCACGAGGCCGACCCGGCCGAGATCGCCGTCGCGAACGGCTCCTGCGAGATCCTGCTCGCCGCGGCGCTCGCGCTCTGCGAGCCGGGCGCGGAGATCGTCTACGCGTGGCCGTCGTTCTCGATCTACCCCTACCTGGCCCCGCTGTCGGGCGCGCGCGAGATCCGGGTCCGCCTCGCCGCCGGGGACGTCCACGACCTCGACGCGATGCTCACGGAGGTCACCGCGGCGACGCAGCTCCTGGTGGTCTGCAACCCCAACAACCCGACCTCCACGCACCTCCCGGCGGCGCGGATCGCGGAGCTCTGCGAGGCCTTGCCCGCGCACGTGACGCTGATACTGGACGAGGCCTACATCGAGCTCCAGCTCCTCGACGACCCGGACACGACCGTCGACCTGCGGCGCCGGTTCCCGAACCTGGTGCTGCTGCGCACCTTCAGCAAGGTCTACGGGCTCGCCGGGCTGCGGGTCGGCTACGCGCTCGGCTCACCGACGTTCCGCGCCGCCGTCGACGCGGTGCGCCAGCCGTTCAGCGTCAACGCGGTCGCCCAGGCCGCCGCCGCCGAGGCCATCCGCCACCAGGACGACGTCGCCCGCCGGGTCGAGCGCACGATCGTCGAGCGGGTGACGGTCGAAGAGGGCGTGCGCGAGCTGGGGCTCTACACTCCGGACTCGCAGGCGAACTTCTCATGGGTCGGCCTCGGCGACCGCGACGAGGTCGAGATCGTCGCCAGGCTCGCCGACGCCGGCGTCATCGTCCGCCCCGGCACCCCGCTCGGCGGCCCGGGTTACATCCGGGTCACCTACGGCACCACCGAGCAGAACCGCCGCTTCCTCGACGCGCTCGCCGACGCGATCTGAGGGCGCGCTTCTAGCGGCCCGTGGCCGAGAAGTGCTGGTAGTCGCGGGTATCGCCGGGCCAGTCGCCGCCCCATTCCCAGCCGGCCTTTGCAAACGCGCGGACGACCGGGTCGCCGTCGTGGATCATTCCCTTGGCGTCGCGCGAGCGGTCGGCGTAGGGGCGGCCGGCGGGCGGGGAGACGTGGCCGCCGGAGACGTACGGGTTCTCGATCGGGTTGATGTCGATCGCACGGCCGTAGGCGTGCTCGGACCACCGGCTCGTCCCGGCGACGAAGCGGCAGTTGAAGCCCGACGTGTTGTCGGCGTTCATCGAGCGGCGGTCGTCGGCGCCGTAGCGGTCGATGAGCTCGATCCGGCGGATCGGAAACCGCCGGCGGTAGAGCCGGCGAAAGACCCGGAGGAGCTCGCGGTCGTGTCCGCGGTGGACGATCAGCCGGCCGCGGTGCGGCTTGCCGTCGAAGCCCCAGTGACGCAGCTCCAGCAGGCGCAGCCTGCGCAGGCCGACGGGGCAGCCGGGGCGCCACGAGCTGCCCTCGACCCGGTCGCGGATCTCGCCGCGGATCGGCTTCGACTCACCCTCGAAGCCGGGCGGCGGCACCCGCGCGCCACTGCCCGGGACCAGCAGCACGGTGGCGAGCATCGCCGCGAGAAAGCCTCCAACGCCCTGGCCGGCCACCTCCCAATCGTAGGCCCGCGGTTGCCCTTTTTCCTGCTCCGTGCTACAAAACGCGCCTGATGAACCGTGATCGCTCGCCGGCCCTATCGATTCCCCTCCGCGGGGCGCGCCGGCGCGCCCGGTTCTACTCCTGGTATTGGCGATTTAGCTAGGCGTCCGGCCCGGCCCGCTTCGGCCACCGAATAGAGGAGACCTCAGCCGGACGCCGTAGCAGCGCCCCTACCCTTACCGACTCGGAGAAGGACTTGAACAGCAGATGATGATCGTGATGAAAGAGGGAGCGACGCAGGAGGAGATCTCCCACGTCGTCGAGCGGATCGAGACCGTGGGCTGCTCTGCCCACATCTCGAAGGGAGAGCTTCTGACCGTGATCGGCGCGATCGGCGATCGCGACCGGGTCGCGGGGCTGGGGCTCGAGGGAGCGCCGGGGGTCGATCACCTGGTGCCGATCCTGAAGCCGTACAAGCTCGCCTCGGCGCAGTTTCGAAAGGGGGAGCGCACCGTGGTCGAGGTCGACGGCCGCCGGGTCGGCGGGGATCACTTCGGGCTGATCGCCGGGCCGTGCACGGTCGAGGGCCGCGAGCAGACGCTCGAGGTCGCCCGGGTGGTCGCCGAGAACGGCGCCGCGATGCTGCGCGGCGGCGCCTACAAGCCTCGGACTTCGCCGTACAGCTTCCAGGGCCTCGGGGTCGAGGGCCTGCGGCTGCTGCAGGAGGCGAAGGAGGAGACCGGGCTGCCGATCGTCACCGAGCTGATGGACGTCCGCGACGTGGCGGACCTGGTCGAGGTCGCCGACGTGATCCAGATCGGCGCGCGCAACATGCAGAACTACACCCTGCTGTCCGAGGCCGGGCGCACCGGGCTTCCGGTGCTGCTCAAGCGCGGGCTCGCGGCGACGCTCGACGAGCTGCTGATGGCGGCCGAGTACGTGCTCAAGGAGGGCAACACGAACGTGATGCTCTGCGAGCGCGGGATCCGCACCTTCGAGACCGCCTACCGGTTCACGCTCGACCTGCTCGCCGTGCCGGCGCTGCGGGAGCTGACCCACCTGCCGATCGTCGTCGATCCCAGTCACGCCGCCGGCCGGCGCGATTGGGTGACGCCGATGTCGCTGGCGGCGGCCGCCGCGGGCGCCGACGGGATCATCGTCGAGGTGCACAACGAGCCCGAGGAGGCGATCTGCGACGGCCCGCAGGCGCTGCCGACCGAGCGCTTCGCCGACTACGCGGAGCAGCTGCGGCGCGTCGCCGAGGTCGCGGGCAAGGAAGTCAGCACGGTCTAGTGCATCCCCCGCGGCGCTAGCAGCCATGCGCATAGCGGTTCTGGGCGTCGGGCTGATCGGAGGCTCGATCGGCCTCGCCGCGCGAGCGCGGCTCGACGCCGAGGTGACCGGCTTCGACCTCGATGCCGAGACGCTCGCCCACGCCGGCGAGCTGGGAGCGCTCGACCGCGCCGCCGACTCGGTGGCGGCGGCCGTCGACGGCGCCGAGATCGTCTTCTGCGCCGCGCCGGTCGGCGCCCTGCCCGACCTGGTCGCGGGCGCACTCGAGGCCAGCGGGGCGGAGACCGTGGTCACCGACGTCGGGTCGACCAAGCGCGCGCTGATCGACTCGGTGGCCGGGGGCGGGGGGGCCGAGCGGTTCGTCGGCGGCCATCCGCTCGCCGGCGCGGAGACGGCCGGGGTGGAGAACGCGCGCGCCGAGCTGCTCGAGGGCGCGCGCTGGTACCTGACCCCGACCGAACGCTCGAGCGGCCTGCTCTACGACCGTCTGCAGCGGGTGGTCGCCGACCTCGGCGCGCGGCCGCAGGCGATCGACGCCACCACCCACGACCGGGTGATGGCGACCGTCAGCCACCTCCCGCACGTGCTCGCGAACGTCCTCGTCCGCGAGGCGGCGGCGGCGCTTGCCGAGGAGTCAGAGCGCCTGCCCGAGGTCGGCCCCAGCTTTCGTGACACCACCCGCGTCGCCGGCGCCAACCCGGCGATCTGGGCGGACATCTTCGCCAGCAACCGCGAGGCGGTCGCGGACGAGGCGGAGGCCGTCGCCGCGCGGCTGACCGAGGCGGCGAGGCTGATCAGAGCCGGCGACGCGGCCATGATCGACGCCTGGCACGCCGAGGCCGCCGGCGACCGCCGCCGGCTGCTCGAGGCCGAGCTCGTCGGCGGCGAGCTGCGGGAGCTTCGCGTCGGGGTCGAGAACCGCCCGGGGACCGTTGCTGAGATCGCCCTCGCCCTCGGCCGCGCCCGGGTCAACATCGAGGACATGGCGCTCTACCCGGCGGCCGACATGCGCACCGGCGCGGTGTCGCTCTGGATCGCCGGCGAGGACGAGGCGGCGCGGGCCGCGGAGGTGGTGCGCGAGCTCGGGCACTCGGTGTCCGAGGTGGGCGGGCGCTAGCGCCGTCTGATGCCGACCGCGCGCTTCGAGCCATCCGGGCCCTTGGGTGGCAGGCTGACGCCGCCGCCCGACAAGTCGATCTCGCACCGCGCCGCGATCGTCGGGGCGATGGGGGAGGACACAGCCATCGTTCGTGGCTACCTGAACGCCGCGGACACGCAAGCGTCGCTGGGGGCACTAAGGGCGGTGGGCGCAGGCGTCGAGCAGGCTCCACCGGGGGGGTTGGGCGGAAAACGGCAACATGCTTGGCGAAATCCGCCCAACCCCCCCGGGGCGGTCGATCTGCGCATCGATGGCGTCGGCTTGCGGGGGGCCGCGCCGGCCGAGATCGACGTCGGCAACGCCGGCACCCTGCTGCGCATCCTCCCCGGCTGGCTCGCTGGGCAGCCGGAGGGCCATTGGACCGTCGACGGGGACGAGTCCATCAGAAGACGTCCCGTAGACCGGATCGTCCATCCCCTAAGAGCCATGGGCGCCGCGATCGACTGCCGCGACGGCCGGACCCCGCCAATCACCGTCCGCGGCAGGGAGCTTCAGGCCATCGACTACCGCCTCCCCGTCGCCAGCGCCCAGGTCAAGTCCTGCCTGCTGCTGGCAGGCCTGCTCGCCGACGGCCGAACCTCGGTCGTCGAGCCCCAACCGACGCGCGACCACACCGAGCGCATGCTGCGCGCCGCCGGCGCCCAGCTCGAGATCGATGACGCCAGCACCCCGCTGACGATCCGCGGAGCGCTGCCGGCGAAACGAGTCACGATCGAGCCCGCAGAGCACCTCGAGCCCGGCGAGATCACGATCCCCGCCGACTTCTCGTCGGCAGCGTTCCCGCTGGTGGCGGCCCTGTTGGTGCCGGGTAGCGAGGTGCGGCTGGACGGGGTCGGCATCAACCCGACCCGCATCGGGCTGCTCGGAATCCTCAATCGCATGGGCGCCGCGATCGAGGTCGTCGAAACCGCGGCGGCCGGACCGGAGCCCGTAGCCACCCTCGTCGCCCGCCACGGCCCGCTCGCGGCCACACGGGTGGGCGGCGGCGAGATCCCGCTCGCCATCGACGAGCTGCCGCTCGTCGCCCTCGCCGCCAGCTTCGCCGACGGAGAGACCGTCGTCTCGGGCGCCGAGGAGCTGCGCCACAAGGAGTCGGACCGAATCGCGACCGTGGTCGACGGGCTGTGCGCGGTCGGCGCCGCGATCGAGGCCACCGACGACGGCTTCGCCGTCACCGGCACCGGCGGGCTCGCGGGCGGCGCCCTCGACGCCGCCGGCGACCACCGACTCGCCATGCTCGGCGCGATCGCCGGCCTCGCCTCACGCGACGGGGTCGAGGTGAACGGGATCGACGCCGCGGCGGTCAGCTACCCGGGCTTCGAGACCGACATCGCGGCGCTGACCGGGTAAGCCGCTTTGCAGCGGCCTACCGCTCGCTCGGGTGTCCGACCCCCGGCCAGGGCGACAGCAGGAGCAGCAGCCGGGCGTCCTCGGTGGCGCGCACCTCGCGGCGCTCGTTGGGATCGAAGGCGGCGACCAGGCCGGCGCCGCCGCTGATCGAGCCGCCGTCGGCGTCCTCGACCTCGATCGCGCCGCCGACGACCACCAGCCAGGCGCGCTCGTGAACCTGGTGCTCCTGGAGCCGCTCACCCGCGGGCAGGTGGATCGCGATCAGCCGGCCCTCGTGATCGGACGCGAGCACCTCGGGACGGTGGGGCTCGACCGAGAGGCTCGAGATGTCCCAGCTCTCCATGAACGCAACTCTATATTCGCCGCCATGGTGATTGCCATCGACGGTCCCGCCGGGGCCGGGAAATCGACCGTGGCGAGAGGCGTCGCGGATGCGCTCGGCTTCACCTACCTCGACTCCGGGGCGATGTACCGCTGCGTCGCCCTGGCCGCGCTCGAGGTGGGAACGGACCCGGATGACGCCGGGGCGGTCGGCGCGCTCGCGCGCGAGCTCGAGGTCGAGCTCGACGGAACGCGGGTGTCGCTCGCCGGCAGGGACGTAAGCGAGTCGATTCGTTCGCCCGAGGTCTCCGATGCAGCCGCCCGCGTGTCGGTGCACCCCGAGGTCCGCGAGGCGCTGGTCGAGCGCCAGCGGGGGCTGATCGAGGCGGGCCGCTACGTGGCCGAGGGCCGTGACATCGGCACCGTCGTCAGCCCCGAAGCGCCGCTCAAGATCTACCTCACCGCGTCCGCGGACGAGCGGGCGCGCCGCCGCGCCGCCGATACCGGCGAGCCGGAGGCCCACGTTCTCACCGCTCAGGACCAGCGCGACGCGAGCGACCGCGAGCGCGAGCACGGAGCGCTGCGAATCGCCGCGGACGCGATCGAGATCGACACCACCGGGCTCGCGACGGAGACGGTCATCGCCCGGATCGTGGACCTCGCGCGCCAGCGGGAGCTGGGATGACCCCGCAGCCGCCGCCGCGGATCGCGATCGTCGGCTTCCCCAATGTGGGCAAGTCGACGCTGGCCAACCGGCTGGCGGGCGGGCGCGACGCGGTCGTCCACGCCGAGTCCGGCGTCACCCGCGACCGCAAGGCACTCACCTGCGAGTGGAATGGGGTCAGCTTCGAGCTGATCGATACCGGCGGCGTCGACCTGGCCGCCGGGGACTCGCTCTCACGCGCAGTCCAGGCCCAGGCGCGGGAGGCGATCGCCGACGCCGACGCGGTCGCGCTCGTCGTCGACGCCCGCGCCGGCCTGCGCCAGGGCGACGCCGAGGTCGCCGACATCCTGCGCCGGGGGTCGGTGCCGGTGATCGTGGTCGCGAACAAGGTCGACGGCCCGAGCGACGAGCCCCTGGCGGCCGAGCTCAACGCGCTCGGCCTCGGCGAGCCGATCCCCGTCTCCGCCACCCACGGCCGCGGCACCGGCGACCTGCTCGATCGCCTCGTCGACCTCGTCGGGGGCACCACGAGTGACGATGGCGGTTCCGAAGACGTCACCGCTCTTGCCGTCATCGGCAGGCCGAACGTCGGCAAGTCGTCGCTGGTCAACCGCTGGCTGGGCACCGAGCGGGTGGTCGTCCACGAGCTTGCGGGGACCACCCGCGACGCGATCGACACCGAGCTCGAGCTCGGCGGTCGGCCGCTGCGGCTGGTCGACACCGCCGGGCTGCGGCGCAGGACCAAGGTCGCCGGCACGGTCGACTACTACGCGCAGCTTCGCTCCGAGCGCGCCGCCGAGCGCGCCGATGCGGCGATCCTGGTCTGCGACGCGACCGAGGGGGTCACCGCCGAGGACCTGCGGATCGCCGAGCTCGCGATGCGCAGCGGCTGCGCGACCCTGGTCGCGCTCAACAAGTGGGACCGAATCAAAGCCGACCGCTTCCTCAGCTCCGCCTCCGGGAGCGGCCGGGTCGCGGGCGGGCCGGGTGATCTCGAGGAGGTGCGGGCGCGCGTCGCCAAGCGGGTGCGCCAGCGACCGCCGGTGCTCGCTTGCTCGGCGCTCACGGGCCGCGGGGCCGAGAAGGTGCTCGAGCGGGCGGTGGCACTCGCCGACCGCCGCGCCGAGCGGGTCCCCACGCCCGAGCTCAACCGCGTCGTCGGCGACGCGGTCACCGCCCGCCCGCCGCCGGCCAAGCGGGGCAAGCGGCTGCGGCTCTACTACGCCGCCCAGGTCGGCCGCCGCCCGCCGCGGATCGCGATCCAGGTAAACGACCGTCGCCTGATCGCCCGCGACTGGGCCTACCACCTCGAGAATCGCCTCCGCGACCACTACGCGCTCGAGGGCGTGCCATTGGTGATCGATTTCATCCCGCGCAAACGCAGGCGGGACCGCAAGCCACGGCCCGCCCGGGGACGCGGGTCCCGGGTATAACCCCGGCGTGCGTCGTCCGTCGCCGGGAAGGATCCTGGGCCGAGCGCGGGAGCGGATTCGCGGCGCCCGGGGGCCGGGCGGGCCGACGCCGCCTGCCCGCAATGGGCCGCTGACCAGGGTCCGCGACGCGATCTCGGGCGCCGCGATCGGGCTCGGTGGACTCGGCGCCCGGTTGCTCGCGATCCCGCGCGCGATCGGGCGCGGCGCGGACGCGTTCTGGACCAGCCTGCCGCTCGTCGCGCGCCGGCGCCTCGTCGCCGCGCTCGGCGCCGCGCTGGCGCTGGCGCTGTTCCTGGCGCTCGCGGTCCCCAACCTGCCCTGCCAGCTGCCGGGCGGCGACAGCTGCCCGCCACCCGACGACGCCGAGGAGCTCGTGCCCGCGGACGCGCTGCTGTACGCCCACGTCAACCTCGATCCCGACACCGAGCAGGCAGAGGACGCCGCCGACGTCGCCGCGGCGATCCCGATCTTCACCCAGCAGGTTGCGATCCGGGCCCTGCGCGTGGTCCCCGGCCCGGAGGGGGCGCCGCCGGGCTTCGAGCGCGACATCGAGCCCTGGTTCGGAGGCGAGGCGGCGCTGGCGATCGTCCCGGGCGCCGGGCGACAGACGGCCCAGGTGGCACTGCTCGAGGTCGCCGACGCGGACCGCGCGCGCCAGTACGCGAACGAGATCGCCGCAGGTCGAACGCTGCCGAGCGACCACCGCGGGATCGAGCTAACCGTCGACCAGGGCGGGCTGGCGACCGCGCAGGTGGGCGGGTTCCTCGCGATCGGCCCCCCCGCCGCCCTCCGCGCCGTGATCGACACCGAGACCGGCGCCGAGGCGGCCGAGTCGCTCGTCGACGACTCCGCCGCCGAGGCGGCCCGCGAGGAGCTGCCCGATCACCGGCTCGCCGAGGCGTACGTTTCCGAAGAGGGGATCGCGGAGCTGATCGAGCCCGCCGAGGGGCTGCTCGGAACGCTGACCACCTTCCTCGCGCCCGGAGCGACGCGGGGCGCGGCCGTCGCGCTGTCGGCCGGCGAGGGCGAGCTCGAGCTCAGCGCCCGGAGCGTGCTCGACGAGGAGCGAGCGCGTGCCCGCCCCGGCTTCTTCGCAGCGTTCCCGCCGTTCGAGCCGGAGCTGCCCGAGCGCCTGGAGCAGGGCACGCTGGCCTACGTCGGGATCGCCGAGCCGGCGCGCACGATCCGCGCCCTGCTCGCGCAGGCGAGCGCGCAGGCGCCCGGGATCGCTGCCGGATTCGAGGACCTCGTCGAGAGCCTGCGCCGGCGCGGCGAGATCGATGTCGAGCGCGAGCTGCTGCCGGCTCTCGGCGGCGAAGCGGCGTTCGCGCTGGAGCCGGGGCGCGGGGGCGGCGCCGGCGCGACGCCCACGCAGCAGCCGCTGCCCTACCTCGGGTTCCTCGCCGACGGGGTCGACGAGGAGCGTGCCCGGCGCGCCCTCGCCGTCCTCCAGGCGCCGATCGCCGAGTCGATCGATCCGCAGCTGCAAGCGCCCGTGTTCGGCGAGCGCGACATCGACGGGGTGGAGGCCCGCACCCTGCGAGTCTCGCCGGTGATCGAGCTCAGCTACGCGGTCTTCGAGGGCCTCGCGGCGGTCGCCACCCACCCGCTCGGAATCGAGCGGCTGGTCTCCGGCGACGGCGGACTCGACGAGGCGGGGCGGTTCCGGGAGGCGACCGACGACCTCGGCGAGGACGAGACATCCCTGCTGGGGTTCTTCGACCTCGGCCAGGTGGTGGCGCTGGGGGAACGCCTAGGGCTCGCCGAGGACCCCGTCTACGCCACCTTCGCGGCCGAGTTTCGCCGCCTCGACGCGCTCGGCCTCGCCGTCGAAAGCGCGTCCGACCTGCTCTCCACCGATGCCCGCCTGCTGGTGGAGCACTAGCATTCCCGGCCTCATGCACCAACACCTCTCAGAGCACGAGTACCTGTTCACGTCCGAGTCGGTCACCGAGGGCCACCCGGACAAGGTCGCCGATCAGATCTCCGACGGCGTGCTCGACGCCGTGATGCGCGACGATCCCGCCGGCCGCGTCGCCTGCGAGACCCTGGTCAACACCGGGCTCGTCGTCGTCTCGGGCGAGATCACGACGACGACCTACGTCGACATCCCCGATGTCGCGCGGGAGACCATCCGCAAGATCGGCTACACGGACGCCGATCTCGGCTTCTCCGCGGATTCCGCGGCGGTGATCAACGCGATCGACAAGCAGTCGCCCGACATCGCCCAGGGCGTCGACCAGGCGCTCGAGTCGCGCACCGATCCCGCCGACGATGACGTGCTCGACGTCGCCGGCGCGGGCGACCAGGGGATGATGTTCGGCTACGCGACCCGGGAGACGCCGGAGCTGATGCCGCTGCCGATCTCCCTCGCCCACAAGCTCGCCCACCGGCTCGCCGAGGTCCGCAAGGGCGAGGTCGTCCCCTACCTGCGCCCGGACGGCAAGACCCAGGTCACGGTCCGCTACGAGAACGGGCGGCCGATCGAGATCGAGAAGATCCTGATCTCCACCCAGCATCGCGACGGGGTCGACACCGACACGCTGATTCGCCCCGACCTCTGGGAGCACCTCGTCCATCCGATCATCCCGGGCGAGCTCTACGACGAGCGCAAGCTGAACACGACGCGCAACTTCCTCGTCAACCCCACCGGCCGCTTCGTGATCGGCGGGCCGGTCGGCGACGCCGGCCTCACCGGCCGCAAGATCATCGTCGACACCTACGGCGGTATGGCACGCCACGGCGGCGGCGCCTTCTCGGGCAAGGACCCCTCCAAGGTCGATCGCTCCGCCGCCTACGCGGCCCGCTACGTGGCCAAGAACGTGGTCGCGGCCGGGCTTGCCGACCGCTGCGAGGTCCAGGTCGCCTATGCGATCGGCGTCGCCCACCCGGTTTCGGTGATGGTCGAGACCTTCGGCACCGAGAAGCTCTCGTGCGCCGAGATCGCCCGCCTGGTCGACGGGCACTTCGACCTGCGACCCGGCGCCTTCCGCGAGGAGCTGCGCCTGCACCGGCCGATCTTCCAGAAGACGGCCGCCTACGGGCACTTCGGCCGCGAGGACCACGACTTCACCTGGGAGAAGACCGACCGCGCCGCGGCGCTCCGCCGGGCGGCGGGGCTCGAAGAGCAGGCAGGGGCGCCCGCCTAACGCTCGGGCTGGACCTCGGTCCGTTCGGCGGGGGCGCCCGACAGCCCGTCGGACGAGGCGACGCCCGTTGCCCGGTCGACCATGTGGATGACGTCGGCGGGCTCGGCGACGCCGGCGAAGACGAAGTTGTAATCGTCGCCGGCGGCGGTGTCGAAGTCGACGTCGCCGACCTGGAGGATGCGCTGGAGCACCGACTGGTTGTAGTTGACGTTCTGGACCCGCTCCAGGCGCGTCTCCTGGATCGTGCGCGAGACGATCCCGCGCTTGATGTGCAGGCGGCGGTTGGTGATCGTGTAGCTGGTCGCCACCCGCTTGATGAACCCGACCAGGATCGTGACCGCGACCCCGACCAGGGCGATGATCGTCACCAGCCCGGCGTCGGCGCCGCCCTCGCCGAGCCCGCTGATCAGGGCGACGATCGCGCATACGACCGCGGTGACCAGGAGCCCCTTGATGTAGAAGCCGAGGATCGAGCGCCAGGAGGGATGACCCTCGTAGAGCACCTGCTCGCCCGGTTGCAGCTTCGGCGCCACCTCCACGAAGCCTAACCGCTGCGCGCCGAGGGCCGCGAGGCGGCGCGGGCCAGGTTGCCGCGTCCGGGGCGATCCCTACCGTCGCGGCTGATGGCGATCGCCAAGGTCGAGCCGCTGACGCGGGCCCGCGCACTGCGCGGCCCCTTCGACTACCGGCTGCCCGAGCGGCTGCGCGGGATCGAGGTCGGCTCGGTGCTGGTGGTCCCGTTCGGCCGCCGGCGGGTGCTCGGGGTGGTCGTCGAGCTCGCCCAGCACAGCGAGCTGCCGCCGGGGCGGCTCGCCGAGCCGGTCGAGGCGCTCGAGGCCGGAGCCACCCCTGAGCTCGTCCGGCTGGGCCTGTGGGTCGCGCACGCATACTGCTCGACTCCGGCCCGCGGGCTGGAGCTGGTGCTTCCGCCCGGCACCGGGTCAGCGGGCGGCCAGGTCCGGGCGCGGCGGGAGGCGACCGCCGCCGCGAACGCGGCGGGCCGGGCGGCACTCGCCGGGGGCGAGGCTCTTGGTCGCAGACAGCGCGAGGCGCTGCTACTGCTGGGCGAGACCGACCGCGAGCTCGGCGCCGGCGAGCTCGCCGCGGCGGGGATCCGCTCCGACACGCTGCGGCGGCTTGCTCGACGCGGACTGATCGAGCGCGGCGAGCGCGAGGTCCGCCGCCGGCCGCGCTCGGCGCCGCTCGGCGCCGCTCGCGGCGGGGTGGAGCTCGACCAGCGCCAGCGCCGAGCGGTGGAGAGGATCGTCGGCGCCCTCGACGGCGACGGCGCGGAGCTGCTGCTGAGCGGGGTCACCGGCTCGGGCAAGACCGAGGTCTACCTCGCGGCCGCGGAGGCGGCGCTGGAGCGGGGTCGGGGCGCGATCGTGCTCGTCCCCGAGATCGCCCTAACGCCGCAGGCCGTCGGGAGATTCGAGGCCCGCTTCGCCGACCGCGTGGCGGTCCTGCACTCTCGCCTCGGCGCCGGGGAGCGCCGCGACGAGTGGGAGCGCGTGCGCCGTGGCGAGGCGCGGATCTGCGTCGGGCCGCGCTCGGCGGTCTTCGCCCCGATCCCGGGCCTGGGGCTGGTGGTCGTCGACGAGGAGCACGACCCCTCCTACAAGCAGGAGGGGGATCCGCGCTACGACGCCCGCGCGGTCGCCCGCCGGCGGGCGAGAGACTGCAACGCGGTGCTGGTAAGCGGCTCGGCGACCCCGCGGCCCGAGAGCTGGCTCGCCCTTGAGCGGCTCGAGCTTCCCGAGCGCGCCGACGGCCGCGCGCTGCCGCCCGTGGAGATCCTCGACATGCGCGCCCTCCAGGGGCCTCTTCACGAACGCACCCGCGAGGCCTTCGCCCGGCTGCGAGCCGAGCGCGGCAAGGCGATCGTGCTCCTCAACCGGCGCGGATGGGCGCCGCACCTCGCCTGCCGGTCGTGCGGCCATGCCTGGGGCTGTCCGCAGTGCGACGTCTCGCTCGTCCTCCATCGCAAGGCGAGCTCGCTTCGCTGCCACCACTGCGGGCACGCGGAGGCGCTGGCGGATGCCTGTCCGCGGTGCGGATCGGTTTCCCTGGCTCGGGCCGGGCTCGGGACCGAGCGGGTCGAGGCACTGCTGGCAGAGGAGCTCGCGCCGCTGCCGGTGTTCAGGCTCGACTCCGACACCGCTGCCGCGGCCGGCGCCCACGTGGACATCCTCGGGCGCTTCCAGGCCGCCGCGTCCGGCGTCCTGGTCGGCACCCAGATGGTCGCCAAGGGCCACGACTTCCCCGACGTCGTCCTCGCCGTCGTCCTCGATGCCGACGCGACCCTGCGCTTTCCCGACTTTCGCGCCGAGGAGCGCACCTTCGCGCTCGTGGCCCAGCTCGCCGGGCGCAGCGGGCGGGGCGACGCCGGCGGCAGGGTCCTGGTGCAGACGCTCGCCCCGGAGGCGGCGGCGATCCGCCACGCCGCCGAGCACGACACCGCGGGCTTCCTCACAGCCGAGCTCGCGCGCCGGCGCGAGCTCGGCTACCCGCCGTTCTCGGAGCTGGTCGCGATCGACCTCGCCGGGGCCGACGAGGCGCGGCTGAGGGATGCCGCGACGCGGCTTCGGGAGGCGATCGAGGCCGGGCTCCCAGACGACGCCGTCGCCCTCGGGCCGGCCCCGCGGTTTCGCCGCCGCGGCCGCGAGCGACGGCGGATCCTGGTCAAGGCGCGGGCACGGGAGCCGGCGGTGGCGGCGGTCCGCGACGCGGTCGAGGCGGCCGCCCGGGCGCGCCGGCTGCGCGAGCTCGCGGTCTCGGTCGACGTTGACCCCCAGTAGCGCGGCGACCCGTTACTAGACTCGCTCTGCCATGAGCGAGACGGTCCAGGACGAGCGGGTCGACGTTGAAGGCCATGCGCCCGACGAGGGGGTCTCCGAGGAGGAGCGAGAGCGGCGGGCGGCGGCGCTCGCCGAGGTGCGCACGTTCGGCGACCCGGTGCTGCGCTCGCGCGCGTCGGAGGTGACCGACTTCGGCCCGGAGCTGGAGGGCGACGCGCGGCGGATGATCGGGATCATGCGCGACGCGATGGGCGTCGGCCTCGCCGCCACCCAGCTCGGCGTCCTGCGCCGCCTGCTCGTCTTCCAGGCCGGCCCGGATGCAAGGCCGACCGCGCTCGCCAACCCGGAGCTGGAATGGGCCTCCGAGGAGCTCGCGACCGCCGAGGAGGGCTGCCTCAGCCTGCCGGGCATCGGGCTCGACGTCGAGCGCCCGCTGCACGCCCGGGTGCGCGGCGTCGACCTGCACGGCGAGGCGCTGCTGGTCGAGGCCTCGGGGCTCGAGGCGCGGGTGCTCCAACACGAGATCGACCACCTCGACGGCGTGCTGATCCTCGACCGCACCGTGCGCGAGCAGCGCAAGGCCGCCCTCCGCGCGCTGCGCGAGGGCGAGCCCTACTCCCCCGAGCGCGAGGAGGAGGAGGAGGCCGCGCAGGAAGCGGCCGGCCCTGCTTGACCTGCGTCTACCTCGGCACCTCCGAGTTCGCCGCGGCGGTGCTGCGCCGGCTCGCCGCCGGCGAGGACCGGCCGGCGCTGGTGGTCACCCCGCCGGACCGCAGGCGGGGCAGGGGGCGGCGGCTGGCGCCGCCGCCGGCCGCGTCCACGGCGACCGAGCTCGGGATCGAGCTGCTGCAGACCGAGAACGTGAACGACCCGGCCGCGCTCGAGCGCCTGCTCGCCGCAGCGCCCGAGGTCGGCGTGGTCTGCGCATTCGGACAGCTGATCCGCGAGCCGCTGCTGTCCGAGCTCGAGCTGCTCAACGTCCATCCCTCGCTCCTGCCCCGGTGGCGCGGCGCGGCGCCGATCGAGCGCGCGATCGCCGCGGGCGACCGGGAGACCGGGGTGACGATCATGAGGGTCGACGCGGGTCTCGACTCGGGACCGGTCGCGCTGCAAGAGTCGGTCGCGATCGGCGATGACGACTACGGCGCCCTCGCGGGCCGGCTGGAGGAGCTGAGCGGGAGGCTCATCGTCCGGGCGCTCGGGCTGCGCCGCCGCGGGGCGCTCGAGCTCACCGCCCAGGACGAGTCGCAGGCCACCTACGCGGAGAAGATCGCCCCCGCCGAGCGGCGCCTCGACCCGGCGCGCGGGGCCACCGAGCTCGCCCGCATGGTCCGCGCGCTCACCCCCCACATCGGCGCCTACCTCGAGCTCGCGAGGGGTGGCCGGCTCGGGGTGCGCAGGGCGCGTGCGGAGCCCGGGAGTGCACTCGGGGTAGGCGAGGTCGAGGGCGCCGGCGGGCTGCGGGTGGGGTGCGCCGACGGCGCCCTGCGGCTCGAGGTCGTCCAGCCGCCCGGGGGGCGGCCGATGGACGCGCTCGACTACCTGCGCGGGCACCCCGCCCCGCAACTGGAGGCCTGATGCGGGCTATCCCCGCACGCGGGGCCGCCGCAGGCCTTCGCTGGATCGGCACCCACGACCTCGCGGGTAGCGCTGCTACCCGCTTCGGCCGCGTGCACCGCCCAGCTCGGCCTGCGACGCCCCCGCGCACGACGCTAGCCCCCATCAGGCCTCTCGCATGAACCGGTCCCCGCCCGCGATCACCGCGGCGCGGCGCACCGCCTATGAGGCCCTGAGACGCACGTTCGAGGACGACGCGTGGACCGATCGCGCCTTCGCCTCGATCGCCGCCCGGGGTCGGCTCGAGGGTCGGGAGCTTGCCCAGGCCCGCCGGCTCGCCTACGGGGCGACCCAGCGCCGGGGCACCAGCGACCACCTGGTAGAGCAACTCGCGGACCGCCCGGCGACGAAGCTGGACCCCGCCGCCCTTGCGGCGCTCAGGCTCGGCGTCTACGAGCTGCTGTTCGCGGCGGCTGTCCCCGACCACGCCGCCGTCGACCAGGCGGTCGAGCTGGCGAAGGCCGGGATGCGCCGCGACGGGGCGCCGGCCGGCCGCGCGCGGGCCGTCGCCGGGCTGGTGAACGCTGTGCTGCGC
>JBOGZD010000012.1:0-38272 GCA_050697155.1 Solirubrobacterales bacterium
GGCGACGCCCGCGACGGCGACCGCCTGGCGGCGCAGCACCATGATCCGGTCCCTCCCCCTCGAATCCTTCATCCGGGGCGCGATCGTATTCTCAGCGGGTGCCCGATACCGAAACCGTGGTGATGAAGTTCGGCGGCACCTCGGTCGCCGGCCCCGAGGACCTCAAGCGGGCCGCGCGGCGGATCGTCGCCGCGCGCGAGGGCGGCAAGCAGGTCGTCGCTGTGCTCTCGGCCCGCGGGCAGACCACCGACGAGCTCGTCGGCATGGCCTACGAGATCTCCGAGCAGCCGGCGGCGCGGGAGATGGACATGCTGCTCTCGACCGGCGAGCGGATCTCGTGCGCGCTCTGCGCGATGGCGATCGACGACCTGGGCCACAGCGCGATCTCGCTCACCGGCTCGCAGGCGGGGATCGTCACCGACTCCTCGCACACCAAGGCGCGGATCCTCGAGGTGCGCGGCGACCGCATCCGCGAGGCGCTGACCGAGGACCGGATCGTCCTCGTCGCCGGCTTTCAGGGCGTCTCCGGGGATAGCCGCGACGTGACCACGCTCGGCCGCGGCGGGTCGGACACGACCGCGGTCGCGATCGCGGCGGCGCTCGCGGCGAGCGTCTGCGAGATCTACACCGACGTCGCCGGTGTCTTCTCGGCCGATCCGCGGATCGTCCCCGAGGCGCGGAAGCTGAAGCTGGTCTCGTTCGAGGAGATGCTCGAGATGTCGTCGTCGGGTGCCGGGGTGCTGCAGCTGCGCGCCGTCGAGTACGCCCGCAACCACGCCGTGCGCATCCACTGCCGCAGCTCGTTCGAGGACGCCCCCGGTACCCTCGTGCTCGCCGAGGACGAGACGATGGAGCGCCCGATGGTGACAGCCGTGACCCACGCCTACGAGGCGCGGGTGACCCTGACCGGGCTCCGCGACGAGCCGGGGGTCGCGGGTCAGGTCTTCGGCACGCTCGCGGACGCCAACGTCAACGTCGACATGATCATCCAGAACGAGCCGGTGTCCGACGACCAGGTCGCCGACCTCTCGTTCACGATCGCCGGCGACGACCTGAAGACGGCGACCGAGGCGCTGACCGCGCTCGCGCTCTCCGACGGCGTGCTCACCGACGAGCGGATCGGCAAGGTCTCGATCGTCGGCGCCGGGATGCGCAGCCACCCCGGGGTCGCGGCGAAGGTGTTCAAGACCCTCGGCGAGCACGGGATCAACATCGAGATGATCTCCACCTCGCCGATCAAGATCTCCTGCGCGATCTCCGCCGACCAGGTGCCCGACGCGGTTCGCGCCCTGCACGGCGCCTTCGACCTCGGCGCCGAAGCGGTCCGCGAGGAGGACCCGACCGGCACCGAGCACCGGCCGCGGGTCACCTCCTAAGGCTCGTCGGCGTCCTACGCCTGGCGTGCGCTGACCGCGGGCGGCGCCTGCGGCGTCGGCTCCCCCCGCGCGATCCGCTCGCGCTCCGTGCGGGCGACGAGGTCGAACGAGGCGCGATTGCCGCCCCGGCGGATCACGGCCGGGACCAGCGGACGCGTGCGGTGCAGCGTGGTCACCGCGGCGCGGAAGGCGATCGCGTGGGCGGACGTCCAGCCGAGCCCGTAGAGCTCGCGCACCCGCGCCGGCAGGCTGCCCAGCATGATCAGGTCGTGCAGGCGCTTGGCCGGGGCGTAGTAGGCGGGCATCGGGATCTCGAACGCGGTCGCGTAGCCGATGTGGCGCGCGTCCTCGGTCAGGTGGAGCTCGTCGCTCGCCATCCGCTCGTCCCAGTACTCCCGAAACTCGCGATGCGTTCTCGGCGCGGCATCGCGCGGCATCCCGAAGAGCTCGGCGAACAGGACGTAGTCCTGCCACAGCGCCTCGCGTTCCTCGTCGTCGAGCCCGCGCACCAGCAGCTCGTAGAAGTAGGGCGCCGAGTCGGCGATCACGGCCATCGTCCACAGCATCAGCGGCGGGTCGAAGGCGGAGTAGCGGCTTCCGGCCGGGGTGACGCCGGCGTCCTCGGCCAGCTCGCCGCGGACCCGCTCGTGCAGGCCATGGACCCACTCGAGTGCCTTGTCTGCCTCGGCGCGGGTGCCGAAGAAGATCGTCTCGAACACGCTGCCGGTGTGGGCCAGCCGGGCAAAGGGCTTCAGCCGGCCGCCGGTGTGCTCCAGCGTGCCGGTGAAGGCGAGCGGGTTGAGCGCCCCGATCATCAACGCGCGCTGGCCGAACAACAGCCCGACCGCGCGGTGGGAGTGGATCCGGCGCAGGACCGACCTGCCGCGGGGGAAGTAGCCGTCGTCACCGTGCGTCATCGGGCTCCCGGGGGGTGAGTTTGGCAACGCCTGTATCCAAATCATACCCGCAATGGTGGCGCCCGAACCGGACAAGTCGCTCGTCGCTCGTCGTTCGTGGCCGGCGCACGATGGGCTTCGCCATACTGAGCGCGATGGAGGCCGGCTCACAGGGCTATCGCGTCGGCGTGGTCGGCGCCACGGGCGCGGTCGGCTCGACGATCCTCGAGGTGCTCGCCGAGCGCGAGTTCCCGATCGCCGAGCTGGTCCCGTTCGCCTCCGAGCGCTCGGCGGGCAAGAAGGTCGAGCTCGCCGGCAGCAAGGTCGCCTGCCGGACGCTGTCCGGCGAGACGATCGGCGGGCTCGACCTGGTGCTCTCCTCGGCCGGTGGGGCGGTGAGCTCGGAATGGGCGCCGCGGCTGGTCGAGGCCGGCGCGGTCGTGATCGACAACACCAGCTACTGGCGCATGCACGACGAGGTGCCGCTGGTGATCCCGGAGGTCAACCCGGACGCGGCCGGGTCGCACCGCGGCCTGATCGCGAACCCGAACTGCACCGCGATGGCGATGGTGGTCGCGCTCGCGCCGATCCAGCGCGAGGTCGGGATCGAGCGCCTCGTCGTCTCCACCTACCAATCGGTCTCCGGAACCGGCCGCCAGGCGGTCGACGAGCTGATCGCCCAATCGCGCGCGGTGATCGACGGCAAGCAGCCGGAGGCGCTGGTCTACCCGCACCAGGTCGCGTTCAACATCGTGCCCCAGGTCGAGGCGTTCAAGGACGGCGACGACTACACGACCGAGGAGCGCAAGGTGATGGCCGAGACTCGCAAGATCCTCGGCGTCACCGAGGACGAGCTGCGGATCTCGGCCACCTGCGCTCGGGTGCCGGTGGTCACCGGCCATTCGGAGTCGATCAACGTGCAGACGCGCGACCCGCTCTCGCCGGAGGAGTGCAGGGAGCTGCTGGCCGGCGCCCCCGGGGTGGTGGTCGTCGACTCGCCCGGCGACGCCGTCTACCCGCTGGCGATCGACGCCGCCGGGCGCGACGAGGTCCTGGTGGGCCGCATCCGCCGCGACCCCTCGCACGAGCGCTGCCTCAACCTCTGGGTGGTCGGCGACAACCTGCGCAAGGGCGCCGCCCTGAACGCGATCCAGGTCGCCGAGCTGCTGGTCGAGCGCGACCTCGTGCGGGTGCCCGAGGGCGCCGCGGCCCTCGCTGCGTGAGCAGAGCGGATGCGGCGCGCAGCCCGCGTCGTCGACGAGGCTGCATTCTCTCCCGTATAGCGCGGTCAACTGCGTCGTCCCGGCGTAGGCCGGAAGCCCGTTGCTAGCAGCGCTCGGCGCGGCGACGCTGATCGTCACTGCGTCGCTCACGGTCGGGCAGGCGGCGCTCACCCTCTGCGGGCGGCGGGAGGACCGGATCGTCGCCGGGCCGGTGGGGCTTGCCCTGCTGCTCACCTCGAGCGCGATCGTCGCCGGGCTCGGCGGCGGCGGATTGGAGATCGTGCTCGCCCTCGCCGCCCTGGTCGTCCCCTCGGCCGTGGTGCTGGTCCGCGCCGGGCTCCCACACGTCGGGATCGAGGTCAGGGTGGTTGCGGTCGTCGCCGGGCTCGCCGCCGGCCTCGCCGCCGCGATCCCGTTCATCGCCGCGGGCGCAGTGGGGATCCTCGGCGTCGGCCTCGTCAACGACGACATGGCCGCGCACCTGCTGCTCGCCGACTGGCTCGAGGAGCGCTTCCGCCCCGAGCCGCGCCTGATCGACCAGGGCTATCCGATCGGCCCGCACGCGCTCGTCGCCGGCGTCGGCGAGCTGCTCGGCGCCCGCTCGATCGACGTCTTCGCCGGCCTGGTGCTCGCGATCCCGGCCCTGACCGCGTTCACGGTCTCGGGGGTGCTCGAGGCGCGGCGCCCCTGGGTGCGGGTGCTCTGCTCGGTGCTGGTGGCGCTGCCGTACCTGGCCGCCGCCTACCTGGCCCAGGAGGCGTTCAAGGAGCCGATCCTGGCGCTGTTCGTGCTCGGGTTCGCGCTGTTGCTGCCGGGGCTGCGTGATGGGCGCGGCGCGGTGCCGCTCGGCGTCCTCGCGGCCGGCGTCGTCTACGTCTACTCGTTCCCGGGGCTGGCGTGGTTGGCGGGGACCGTCGTGGTTCTGGCGCTTGCGTGGTTGGCCGGCTGGGTAGGGGGGCGGGGTACATGGCCGCTGCGGGAACCCGTCGCGCGGCCCGTCGCAGCGGGGGGTTGGGCGGAAAACGACAAGATGGCTGACGGAATCCGCCCAACCCCCCTGATTGCGGCCGGGTTGGCGGCCCTCGGCGTCTTGATTGCGCCCGAGGTGCCGCGGCTTCTGGACTTCGTCGACTTCAGGGCGCTCGATCCCGATCGCGCCAACGAGGGAGGACTCGGCAACCTGCGCGGTCACCTCTCGCCGCTGGAGGCGCTCGGTATCTGGCCGACGAGCTCCTTCCGCCTCTCGGCCGGCGCCGGCAGCCTGCCGGCGATCGCCTTCTACGCCGGCGCCGCCGTGGCGGCGGTGGCCTTCGTCCTCGCCCTCCCGAACTGGCTTCGCCGCCACGGGCCGGCCATCCCTGCCGCGCTCCTCACGGCGGCAGTCCTCTACATCGCCGCCCGAGCTTTCGGCACCGTCTACACCTCCGCCAAGGCCCTGGCCATCGCCGCCCCCCTGATCACCCTGATCACCCTCGGCGGCCTGACGGATCCACGAAACGGGCTCCCAGCGGCAACGGGGTTGATACCCCGACGCCTCCCAGCGCTCCTCGCCATAGCCGTCCTGGCGGGCGGCCTCGCGTCGAGCTTCCTGGTCCTCAGGCAAGCCCCCGTCGCCCCCGAATCCCACATGGACGAGCTCGCCGAGATCCGCCCACTGGTCGAGGGCGAGAAGCTGCTGTTCCTCGGCCGCGACAACTTCATCCTCTACGAGCTCCGCGGCTCGAAGCCGTTCACCGCGGTGCGCAACTTCTACGACCCCTACTACGTCAAGCCGAACACCGAGCTGGCTGACGTCTTCGCGAAGTTCGACTTCGACTCGGTCACCGCCGACACGCTCGGGCGCTTCCGCTACGTGCTCGCCACCCGCGCCGCCTATGCGAGCGGCCCGCCGCCGGCCTACGAGGCGATCGCCGCGACCGACACCTACGTGCTCTGGGAGAAGAGTGGCCCGGTCGGAGGCCGCAGGCCTGGGGAGACCGACGCGCAGCCGGGCCGAACGCCGGGCTGCGAGCCGCCGGTCGAGCGCGTTGCGACCTTCCCGCGCCCCCCGGTGGTCGCGGCGGACTGGAGCACGAGCACGGTCGAGGACGGCGCCCCGGCCACGATCGAACTCCGCCTGCCGGCCGGCGAGTGGGAGCTCTCGCTCCAGTACGACGCCATCCGCCCGCTGACGCTGTCCGCCGACAGCTTCCGAGCCGAGCTACCGGGCAACCTCGACTATCGCGGCGCGACGCCCTTCTTCGCCGCCGGCGACATCGAGGTCGACCGCGCCCGCACGGTGACCTTCACCGCCGCGGTCGAACGTCCGCCGCTCGCCGGGCGGCTGCTCGGATCGAATTCGGTCGCCCACCTCGGCACGCTCGCGGCGACCGCAGCCGCCGGCACGGTGGATGAACGCGCGCGGGCCTGCCGCCGCTACGTCGACTGGTACGAGCCTCGCTGAGACACGGCACTAGGTCCCGACGTCCTCTGCGACCTCGGCGAGCTTCGCCGCGAGGGCGCGGAAGAAGTCGTTGCGGGTGACGACCGCGTGCACCCGTCCGTGGGTGGCGATCGGGATGATCAGGACGCGGTGGTGGAGGAAGAGCTCGGCGAGCTGGGTGTCGGAGTAGTTGTCCTCGACCAGGACGTGATCGGTGGTCAGGTACTTGCGGATCGGTTCCTCGCGACAGGTCTCGCGGCGCTCGATCGTGTCGTCGATCGTGCGCGAGATCATCCCCGAAGAGACGAGCTGGCCGACGTAGCCGGGGAACAGCGCCGCCATGAACTCGCGCTCGCCGAAGATGCCGGCGAACTTGCCGTTGCCCTCCACGGCCGGCAGCGCAGGAAGCCCCGTTTCGACCACCTTGCGCGCGGCGACTCCCACCAGCTCGTCCGCGCTCAGCGGCTCGACCTCCTGCAGCGTCTCCTTGACGATCGAATCGGGCATCGCCGTGAAACTAGATTAGACCGGCCGCCCGATCGTCCGGGCATCTAGAGCGCGATGTAGCGCAGGGTGACGTAGGCGCAGGCGAGGATCAGGGAGATCACGGTCACCGGGATCCCGATGCGCATGAAGTTGACGAAGCCGATCGGGTGGCCGGCGCGCTCGGTGAGCCCGGCGGCGGCGACGTTGGCCGCCGCGGCGATGATCGTCGCGTTGCCCCCGAAGCAGGCGCCCAGCGAGAGCGCCCACCAGTATGAGTCGTCGCCGCCGCCGTCTCCGGCCTGCAGCTCGGAGACCACCGGGATCATCGCGGTGGTGAACGGGATGTTGTCGACGATCGCCGACCCGATCCCGCCGACCCAGACGATCCCCAGCAGCTCGGCGGCGCGCTCGCCCCCGGTCAGCTCCTTGACCGCCTCGGCGACGTCGCCGATCACGCCGGTCGCCTCGAGCGCGCCGACCATCACGAACAGGGCGACGAAGAAGAACAGGGTCGGCCACTCGATCTTCGCCAGCGCCTGCTCGAGCGGCAGCCGGGTGACGAGCAGGCACACGGCGGCCCCGGTCAGGGCCACCGTCGCCGGCTCGACGTGCAGCGACTGATGAGCGAAGAAGGCGAGCACCGTCGCCACGAGGACCGGCCCCGTGCGGCGCAGCTCATCCGCGTCGCGGATCGAGGCACGGGCGTCGAGCTCCATCACCCGGGCGCGGTTTCGCTCGTCGATGTCGATGCGACCGCGGTAGTAGAGGTAGAGGAGGCCGATCACGAGCGTGAAGGTGACGACGACGATCGGCGCCAGGTTGACGATGAAGGAGTTGAACGAGAGCCCGGTGGCGCCCGCGATGATGATGTTCGGCGGGTCGCCGATCAGGGTCGCGGTGCCGCCGATGTTCGAGGCGATCACCTCGATGATCACCAGCGGCAGCGGGTCGACGTCGAGCGCGTCCGCGAGCAGGAAGGTGATCGGGACGACGAGCAGGATCGTCGTCAGGTTGTCGAGGAACGCCGAGAGCACGGCCGTCGTCCCGGCGAGTGCGAGCACGACGCGGAACGGCTCGCCGCGCGAGATCTGCCCGGCGCGGATCGCGATGTAGTCGTAGACGCCGGTCTGCTGGGTGACGTAGACCAGGATCATCATCCCGGCGAGGAGGCCGATCGTGTTGAAGTCGACCGCCTCGATCGCCGCGTCCTGATCGAAGTCCCCGCCGACGAAGAGGACGACGATCGCGGCGCCGAGCAGCGCCACCTTGGTGCGGTGGACGCGTTCGGTGGCGATCACCGCGAGGGCGATCAGGAAGGTGACGACGGCTACGGCCACCGGGACCTCCCGGCGTTCGAGCGCCGGTACGGGGAAGTGTGAGATCGCGGGGTCGGTCTCATATCGAGTGCCGACCAGTCTTCCCGGCGCGCCGCGGCAAGCTTAGTGCGTCAACCGGCTCGCCGGCCGAGCGCCCGATCGCGGACCCATAGCGCCGACAGCCCGATCACCGCCGCCAGCGCCGAACCGACGAAGATCGCAAGCTTCGCCTGCTCACGCGCCGACTCGCTGTCGAACGCAAGCACCGAGATGAAGATCGCGACCGTGAACCCGATGCCCTTGAGCGGGGCGACGCTGGCGATCGCGGGCCAATCGAGCCCATCGGGTACGCGGGTGCCGCCGAATCGCACCACCGTCCACGCGGCAACGATCCCTCCAACCGGCGCGCCCACGACCAGCCCGAGCACGATCCCGAGGCCGACCTGGCTACTGAGCGCGTCCCCGACCTCGGCCACCGAGAGCGTGACGCCCGCGTTGGCCAGCGCGAACAGTGGCAGGATCGCGTAGGCGCTCCAGGGATGGAGCTGCTCCTCCAGCCTCGCGAGCGGAGACACCGCCTCGCGCGCCAATCGCGAGACCTCCCACATCGTCGCCTCGCTGACCTCGGTATCCCGCCGGCGCGAGATCTCCTCGAGCTGCGAGCCGATCACCTCGCCGGTCTGCTCGCGGCGGTGGAAGCCGAAGGCCGGGGTCAGGAACCCGAGCACGACTCCGGCGATTGTCGCGTGGACGCCCGACTCGAACACCGCGGTCCACAGCAGCCCAGCTCCGACCACGTACACGGCCAGGTGGCGAACTCCCGCCCGTTGTAGGAGGAAGATCGCCGCCGCCACCGCAGCCGCCGCACCGAGCCACGCGATCGAGATGCCCTCGGAGAAGAACAGCGCGATCACCGCGATCGTTCCGATGTCGTCCACGACCGCGAGCGTCAGGAGGAAGGCGCGCAGCTCGGGTGGTGCCCGTCGCCCAGCGATGCCGAGCACGCTGAGCGCGAACGCGATGTCGGTGGCGATCGGGACCGCCCATCCCTGGAGGTTGCCGCCGTCGAGGTTGACCGCGACGTAGACCGCTGCGCCACCGACCATCGTCCCGAGCGCCGCGGCGACAGGTACCGCCGCCGTGGCTGGTTCGCGGAGCGAGCCGAAGACGATCTCGCGCTTTACCTCGAGCGTGACGACGTAGAAGAAGACCGCCATCAGCAGGTCGTTGACGAGGTGGCGGAGGTCCTCCTCCAACGCCAGCGGGCCGGCCTCGATCGCCAGCTCCGTGGACCAGAAGTCGTCGTAGGGGCCGCTCGCGACGTTGCTCCAGACCAGTGCGACGAGCGCCGCACCAAGCAGCAGCGTGCCGCTTCCGACCTCCTCGCGCAGGAACCGCTCGAGCGGGCGGACCATCGTCCGGGGGACCGGGCGCTCCGAGCGCAGCCACGGGCGCCGGAAGCGCCCGGGGGCCTGGACGCCGGGTTCCTGGTCGCTCAGCGGCATGCGCTCGCCAATACCCGCATCGGCGCGGCGTTCACAGCGAGACCGGCTGGCGCGTCAGTGCTCGGCGGCGAAGCGCTCGACCACGTCGCGGGCGGTGTCGCGGTCGACGCCGGTGAACTTGACGTAGAGGTTGATCGCGTCGTCGATGTGCCCGAGCAGCGCCGCCTGCTCGACCTCGGGTGGAGGCTGGGGCGCGTTCTCGATCCCGGGGGTCTCGGTCATGCGGGAACGCCGGTGAGCCGCTCCCCCACCCACTCGGTCGAGGCGATGTGCTGGCTCATCCCCAGCTTCTTGGGCTCGTACCCGAGCGCGAGTCCGACGAGCTGGGGCAGGTGAAGGATCGCGAGGCCGAGGTCGCGGTCGACGACCTTCGCCGCCTCGGGCTGCTGCATGTCGAGGTTCAGATGGCAGAGGGGGCACGGGGTGACCAGGCAGTCCGCGCCCTGGTCGAGCGCGTCGGCGATGTGGGTCCCGGCCTGGCGCAGTGAGGTGTCGCGGTTCATCGTGATCACCGGGAACCCACAGCACTTGCGGGCGCCGTCGTATTCGACGACCTCGCCGCCGAGCGTCTCGATCACCTGCTCGAGGTAGAGGTCGCGCTCGGGGTGCTCCTCGTAGCCGAGCCGGTGCTTGGGCCTCACGATGTAACAGCCGTAGAAGGGGCCGACGCGCATCCCCTCGAGCGGTCGCGTGACCTTCGCCTTGAGCTGGTCGAGCCCGTAGTCCTCGACCAGGACCCAGAGGAAGTTCTTGTTCGCCCAGCCGTCCTTGCCCTTGACGTACTCGAGCCCCTCGCCGCCGAGCGCCTCGTTGATGTGGGCGCGGTAGGCGGAGTCGGCGTCAAGGCGCTGCTGGCACTCCGACTGCGCCCCTTGGCAGGTCGAGCAGATGTTCATCATCCCCAGCCCGGTCTGCTGGGCTAGGGCGAAGGTGCGCGCGTTGAGGGTGTCGGCGAGCTCCTGGTTGTGCTCGGCGATCACCCCCGCTCCGCAGCAGTTTGCCCGGTCGAGGGTGACCAGCTCGATCTCGAGCCGCTCGGCGACCAGCGCCATCGAGCCGTGCAGCTCGGGGGTGAAGCCGCGCGAGACGCAGCCGGGCCAGTACGCGAGCTTCATTCGGTCTCCTCCTGCTCATCCTCGCCGGTGATGTAGAGGTTGAGCTCGGTGCCGTGCTCCTCGGCGTGGGCGTAGATCCGCTTCACGTGGTCCTGGGCGTCGCCGGGCAGCTTCTTGTGCACGCCAGGGATCAGCTTCGGCAGCGAGCGCATCTTGCCCGTCCTGATCCCGCGGGCGGCGGTGGGCAGCGAGCCGACCAGGCTTTTGATCGCGCCCAGCGTCGGCATCAGCTTGCCCTTGATCCCCGGGGCGTAGGACTCCTGCTGCAGGAGAGCCTCGTCGAGCGTTCCCTTCTTGCGGATGATGCTCGTGAACGCGCTCTCGTGGCGGCGGCCGTTGTTGCGGTCGTCGATCTCGTTCTCGTCGCCGGCGAGCCGGCGCAGCCGCATGATCTGGTCCATCGGCGCGACCCCCTTCGGACATGCGTCGACGCAGGCGAAGCAGTGGGTGCAATCGTAGATCCCTTGCGGGTCCTGGGCGAGGTCGTAGAGCCGCTCGCGGGTCTCGACGTCGCGCGGATCGCCGACGAAGCGGTAGGCCTTCGCCAGCGCCGCCGGCCCGATGAAGTCGGGGTCGACCTCCATCGACAGGCACGCGGAAACGCACGCTCCGCACTGGATGCAGGCGATCGTCTGGGTGATGTCGACCATCGACTCGGGCTCGACGATCCGCTCCCGCTCGGGTGGGTCGCCGTCGTCGAGCAGCCACGGGGTGACCCTGCGGATCTTGGTCCAGTGGGTCGACTCCATGTCGGTGACCAGGTCCTTGACCACCGGCATGTTCCCCATCGGCTCGACCACGATCGGCTCCGAGCCCCCGTTGCGCCGGTTGGCGAACTCGTGTGCTTCGCCGATCTGGGTCAGGCAGGCGAGCGTCGACTCGCCGTTGATCTTCACCCCGCACGACCCGCAGATAGCCGCCCGGCACGAGCAGCGCACCGCGAGCGACCCGTCCTCGCGGTCCTTGGCCTGAAGCAGGCCGTCGAGCACCGAGAGCGTCGGATCGAGCTCGACCTCGAACCGCTCCCAGTAGGCCCCCTCCCCGGACTCGGGCTGAAAGCGCCGCACCTTGAGCGTGTACTCAGCCACGGTCGGGCTCCGACCCTGGCGACTGGCGACTGGCGACTGGCGACTTCATCAGTAGGTCCTCTCCATCGGCTGCCACTGGGTGATCGTGACGTCCGAGTAGTCGATTTCGGGCCCGGCTTCATTCTGGCGCAGGTCGATGTGCTTGAGCCAGTCGTCGTCGTTGCGCTCGGGGAAGTCGGTGCGGTACTGGGCCCCCCGGCTCTCCTTGCGCTCGAGCGCGGCGACGCAGGTGCACTCGGCATTGTCGAGCATGAAGCCGAGCTCGATCGCTCCCAGCACGTCCTGGTTGAAGACCGAGTCACGGTCGTCGATGTAGGCCGTCGCCGCCTCCTCCTTCAGCCGGCGCACCGTGTCGAGGGCCGTCCTCACGCCCTCCTCGCTGCGGAACACGGCGACGTGCTTGTCCATCATCTCGCCGAGCTCGCCGCGGATCTCCGAAACCCGGCGCCCGGAGCCGTGCTCGCGGGCGATCAGCTCCGCGATCGTCCTCTGCTCGTCGGCGAGCAGTGCCTTCGCCGGGCGCCCGACCTCGCCCTCCTTGGTCCGGGAGGCGGCGTGGATGCCGGCGCGGCGGCCGAAGATCAGCGTGTCGAGCAGCGAGTTGGCGCCCAGCCGGTTGCCGCCGTGGACGGAGACGCAGGCGACCTCGCCGGCGGCGTAGAGGCCCGGGATCTCCGTCGCTCCGTGGATGTCGGTCTTCACTCCGCCCATCGTGTAGTGGTTGCCGGGCTTGATGTGGATCGGCTCGCGGGTGATGTCGACGCCGGCGAAGTCGCGGCCGACGAGGACGATCTCGCGCAGGGCCTCGTGGATGCGCTTGCGCGGCACCACGGTGATGTCGAGCGCCACCGTCCCGTCGGGGAAGCCACGCCCCTCGCTGATCTCCGTCTGCTCGGCGCGCGAGACGACGTCGCGCGAGGCGAGCTCCATCTTGTTGGGCGCGTACTTCTCCATGAAGCGCTCGCCGCTCGCGTTCAGCAGGTGGGCGCCCTCGCCGCGGGCGCCCTCGGTGATCAGAAAGCCCTTGCCCGCCAGCGTCGTCGGGTGGTACTGGATCATCTCCATGTCCATCAGCGGCGCCCCCGCGCGGTAGGCCATCGCGATCCCGTCGCCGGTGCAGATCAGCGCGTTGGTGGTCGGCTGCCAGGCCTGGCCGTTGCCGCCGGTGGCGAGGATCACGTTCTTGGCCTCGAACAGCTCCATCGAGCCGTCGCGGATGTTGCGGAGCACCGCGCCGACGCAGTTGCGGCCGTCGTCGAGCGCGAGCGAGGTGGTGAAGTGCTCCTCGTAGCGGTCGACGAGGGCGGAGTGCTTCATCAGCTGCTCGTACAGCACGTGCATGATCGCCTGGCCGGTGATGTCGGCGACATAGTAGGTGCGCGCCTGGGAGGCCCCGCCGAAGGCGCGGGTGCCGAGCTTGCCCTCCTCGTTGCGGTGGAAGGGGACGCCGAGGTGCTCGAGATGGAGGATCTCCTCGGGCGCCTCTCGGCACATGACCTCGATCGCGTCCTGGTCGCCCAGGTAGTCCGAGCCCTTGACGGTGTCGAAGGCGTGCGACTCCCAGGAGTCCTCGGGGTTGAGCGCCGCGTTGATCCCGCCCTGGGCGGCGTTGGAGTGCGAGCGCACCGGGTGGACCTTGGAGACGATCCCGACCGATACCCCCTGCTCGGCCGCGGCCAGCGCCGCGCGTTGTCCCGCGAGCCCCGCCCCGATCACCAGTACGTCGTGCTTGGGCATCCGGGGCGATCCTATTTCACGAGCGGCTGGTGAGCGCGTCGCGGAGCGCGCGCCCGACCTGCTCGGCGGTGATCACCCCGCGCAGGCGACCGTCGGCGTCGACCGCCGGCAGCCCGCCCAGCCGGCGCAGCTGCTCGTTCCCGAGCAGGGTCTCGAGCGGGGCGTCGGCGCGGACCCGCAGCACCCCCCCGGGATCGGCGTCGAAGACCTCGCTCACCCGCTGGGAGCTCGGCTGGGGCACGGCGTCGGCGGCGTCGCGCTCGAGCAGCCCGCGGAAGCGATCGGTCGCGTCGACCACCGGGAACCAGGGCCAGCGGTAGCGCAGGAAGAACTCGTCGAGCGCTCGTTCGACGCTCGCGTCCTCGGGGATCGCGACCGGCTCTGCGTCCATGACGTCGGCGACGCTGATCCCCTCGATCCGGGTCGAGAACTCCGACTGGATCGCGTAGCCGCGCGCGGACTGGGCGAGGATGAACCCGATCAGCGCCAGCCAGATGCCGGCGAACACGTCGCCCTCGATGAACAGCAGGATCCCGAGGCCGATGAACAGGTAGGAGAAGCCCTGGCCCAGGGCCGCGGCGAACTGGGTGGCGCGGTTGCGATCCCCGGTCACCCGCCAGGCGATCGCCCGCGCGATCCGCCCGCCGTCCAGGGGGAAGGCCGGGATCAAGTTGAAGCCGAGGACGAGCGCGTTGATGCTCGCCAGCCAGGCCAGAACGGCGAGCACGCCCGCGGTGTCCGCCTCATCGCGGAAGCGCATCGCCTGCCAGAACTCGTCCGCGCCGGCGATCGCGATCCCGGTCCCGATGCAGGCGGCGGCGATCAACACGGTCACCAGAGGTCCAGCCGCCGCGACCCTGAACTCGACCCCCGGCGAGTCGGTGTCGCGAGTCATCCGGGCGACGCCGCCGAACAGCCACAGCGTGATGTCGGAGATCGGGATCCCGTTGCGGACGGCGACTACCGCGTGGCCGAGCTCGTGCAGCAGGATCGAGCCGAAGAAGGCGAGCGCGCTCACCACGGCGAGCACGTAAGGCTCGGTGCCCCCCTCATCACCGCCGACGACCCCGTCGTAGACGCTCGAGAGATAGACGATCACCAGGAAGAGGACCAGGAACCACGAGTAATCGACCCCGATCCGGATTCCGCGGACGTGAAGGAGGGTGAGCTGGCTCCGAGCGGGCATGGGCTAATCGTAGGTGGCCCGCGCTCGGGACTGGACGCGACGCGCCGCTGACGATAGGTTTTCCAGCCGTCGTGGAAGCCCTTGCCGATGCCCGCCACGAAGCCCACCTCGACCGGGACTGGTTGCGCGCCCAGGTCGGCGAGCTGGCTGCGATCGAGCGTGAGACCGCCTCGACCGGTGAGCGCGAGGCGGCAGAGTGGGTCGCCGCGCGGCTGGCCGATGTCGGGGCCGAAGCGCGGCTGGAGGAGGAGGCCTCGAACGGCGGCTACTGGTGGCCGCTGGGCCTCGCGGCGGGCGCCGGGTTGGTGGCTGGAATCGCGGCGCTGCGGGGCCGCCGGGCACTCGCCGCCACGCTCGGAGCCACCGCGTGCGCGGCGGGCATCGACGATCTCCCGCCACGGTCGCGCAGGCTGCGCTCGGTCCTGCCGAAGAGGCGCGCGTGGAACGTGGTCGCCGCCCTCGGTCCGGCGGAGGCCAAGCGGACAGTGGTCCTCATCGCCCACCACGACACCGCGCACTCCGGGCTTGTCTTCCACCCCGCGCTTCCGTTGATCGCCGACCGTCTCGGGCTCCTCGAACGAGCCGACGCGAGCCCCCCGTTGATGTGGCCGGTCGTCGCCGGCCCCGGGGTGGTTGCGGCCGGGGCGCTGACTCGGAGTCGTGCCCTGGTCGGGCTCGGAACCGCCTTGAGCGCGGGATCGGCCGCAGCGATGGCGGACATCGGCTCACGCGGCTCTGTCCCGGGTGCGAACGACAACGCGAGCGGCGTCGTCGCGATGCTCGCGGTCGCCCAGGCGCTCGCCGAGCGGCCGACCGAGAGCCTGCGGGTGATGCTGGTCTCGACGTCGGAGGAGGCGACCTGCGAAGGAATGCACCACTTCGCCGCCCGCCATTTCCCCCATCTCCCGCGGGAGGGCACCTTCTTGGCCTCGATCGACACGGTCGGCTCACCGCACCTGACGGTGCTCCGCGGCGAGGGCATGTTCGGGCTCAAGCGGTACCCGGCCGAGGCACTCGCCTTGGCCGATGGTCTCGCCGAGGAGCTCGGCATCTGGCTGTTCCCCAATCTCAGCCTGCGAAACGCGACCGACGGCGTCTATCCCTTGAACGCGGGATATCAATGCGTCTCGATCTGCTCCGTGAACGACCTCAAGAACCCGGCCAACTACCACTGGCCCACCGACGTCCCCGAGAACGTCGACTACGACACCCTCGCCGACGCGATCCGACTCACCGAGGCCGTCGTCCGCCGACTCGACGAGCGCTGGCTCTAGCCGGCCTGATCGGCGCCTTGTTCGCCCATGGGACGAGGAAAGCGCCATTCGATGGACTCAGAGGCTGTCAGGCCGGGTCGCCGAATTCCACCGGCTCGCCCGAGACGGCGGCCTGCACCGCGGCCACCTGATTCGCCGAGCCGAGCAAGGTCTGCTGCAGCTCGGCCTCGAGTGCCAGCCCCTCGGCGGCGGAGGCCCGCCAGGCCTCGTTGAGCAGCCGCTTCGCCGCGCGCACGGCATCCGGGGACCGCGCGGCGATCTCGCCCGCGAGCTGGAGCGCCTCGCCGCGCGGATCGTCGGCGATCCGGGTGACGAGCCCGAGCTCGAGAGCCTCCCCGGCCTCGACCGTGCGGCCGGTGAATGTGAGCTCCCTGGCGACGTCGGCGCCGACCAGGTCGGGAAGCGTCTGGGTCAGCCCCATGTCGGGGATCAGCCCGTAGCGGATCTACCATCACCGAGAGCTTCGTGTCCGGAGCGGCGATCCGGATGTCGGCCGCGAGCGCGAGCTGGAGCCCGCCGCCGAGGCAGGCGCCGTGAAGCGCCGCGATCACGGGCACCGGCAGGCGGCGCCAGTCGTAGGTCGCGCGTTGGGCGAAGTTGGCGACGTCGCCGGCTTCGCGGGCGAAGGCCGTGTCCGGAGTCAGGCCGGTGCCGGTGAGCGCCGCGTTGAAGTCGAGCCCGGCGCAGAACGATGGCCCCTCGCCCGAGAGCATCACCACTCGCACGCTGCGGTCGGCCGCGAGCTCGCCGGCCGACTCGACCAGCCGCGCAAACATTGCCACATCCAGGCCGTTGTGCTTGTCGCTGCGCACCAGGCGCACGTCGGCGACGCCCCCCCCGAGCTCGACCGTAACCCGATCGGACACGGGCCGATCCTAAAGCGCGTCCCCTTGATTGAACGTCCCGGAAGCCGCCCTGTAGGGACCAGTGCGGGACGTTCGGCGTGTCAGGCCGGCGCGTGGCGCTCGATGATCCGCTCGAAGTCCGTTCCCGGCGGCAGGGTGCCGAAGGCCCGGCCGGCGTCGCCGCCGAGCCGCGAGGCGCAGAAGGCGTCGGCCACCGCCTGGTCGCCGAAGCGGACCAGCAGCGAGCCCTGGAGCACGAGCGCCATCCACTCGACCACCCGCCGCGCCCGCGCCTCGATCGCCTCCGCGTCGGCGAGTTCCTCGCGCAGCTCGCCGGCGGCCTCGTCGAGCCGCCGGTCGGACCCGGCCGCCTCGCCGATCTCGGCGAGGAATGCCTCCACCGCCTCGGGACTGCGCGCCATCGCCCGCAGCACGTCGAGCGACTGGACGTTCCCCGAGCCCTCCCAGATCCCGTTCAGGGGAGACTCGCGGTAGAGGCGCGGCATCCCGGACTCCTCGACGTAGCCGTTGCCGCCCAGGCACTCGAGCGCCTCGGCGGCATGGACGGGGGCGCGCTTGCAGATCCAGTACTTGAGCACCGGGGTCGCCAGCCGGCGCAGCTCGTGTGCCGCGTTGCCCGCCGTCTCGCCTTCGCGCCCGTGGGCTTCGTCGAAGCTGCGGGCGAGGCGGAGCGCGGAGACCGTCGCCGCCTCGGACTCGATCGCGAGGTCGGCGAGCACGTTGCGCATCAGAGGCTGGTCGATCAGCAGCTTCCCGAACGCCGACCGGTGCCGGGTGTGGTGGATCGCGTGAGCGACGCCGACCCGCATTCCCGTCGCCGCGCCGAGGGCGCAGTCGAGCCGGGTGTGGTTGACCATTTCGATGATCGTCGGCACCCCGCGGCCCGGCTCGCCGACCATCCGCGCCCAGGCGCCGCGAAACTCGACCTCGCTGGAGGCGTTCGAGCGGTTGCCGAGCTTGTCCTTGAGCCGCTGTAGGTGGAGCCGGTTGCGCTCCCCGTCGGGGGTGAAGCGCGGAAGCAGGAAGCAGGAGAGCCCGCCCTCGGCCTGGGCGAGAACGAGGAACGCGTCGCACATCGGCGCCGAGAAGAACCACTTGTGCCCGGTGACCTCATACTCCGCGCCCGCGCCGCCGCCGTTCAGCGGCGTCGCCGCGGTCGTGTTGGCGCGCACGTCCGAGCCGCCCTGCTTCTCGGTCATCCCCATCCCGCAGAGCGCGCCCGCCTTGTCGGGAGCCGGACGCAGCCGCTCACCGTCGTAGGAGAGCGAGAGGAAGCGCGGCTCCCACTCGGCCGCGAGCTCCGGCTGCTTTCGCAGCGCCGGGATCGCGGAGTAGGTCATCGAGATCGGGCAGCCGACCCCGGCCTCGGCTTGAGAGAAGGCGATGAACATCGCCCCTCGGGCTACGTGGGCGCCGGGTTGGGGGTCGCGCCACGGAAGCGCGTGCAGGCCGAAGCCGATCCCCGCGTGCATCAGCTGGTGCCAGGAGGGATGGAACTCGACCTCGTCGATGCGGTTGCCGAACCGGTCGTGAGTGCGGAGCCGCGGCGGGTTCTCGTTCGCCTCCACCCCCCAGCGGATCGCCTGCGCCGAGCCGGCGAAGGCGCCCGCCTCGGACACCCGGTCCTCGGCCCAATCGCCTCCCTCGCGCCGCAGCGCCTCGACCAGCACCCGGTCGCCGGAGAAGGTGTTGTGGTTCTCCAGCGGCGGCGCCTGGTTGATCACCTCATGGGTGGCCGCCCCGGCCCCCGAACGCTCGACGGTCGCCATGGCCCCATTCTCGCAGCCGGTAGAGTCGCGCGCCCGAGCGGTGGCGAAGATCAAGGTCGAAAACCCGGTCGTCGAGCTCGACGGCGACGAGATGACGCGGATCATCTGGGCGTTCATCAAGGAGCAGCTGATCCTGCCTTACCTCGACGTCGATCTCGCCTACTTCGACCTCTCGATCGAAAGCCGCGACGCGACCTCGGACCGGATCACGGTCGACGCCGCGAACGCGATCAAGGAGCACGGGGTGGGGGTCAAGTGCGCGACGATCACCCCCGACGAGGCGCGGGTGAAGGAGTTCGGGCTCAAGCGGATGTACCCCTCGCCGAACGGGACGATCCGCAACATCCTCGGCGGGGTCATCTTCCGCGAGCCGATCGTGATCTCGAACATCCCCCGGCTCGTCCCGGGCTGGACGAAGCCGATCGTGATCGGCCGTCACGCGTTCGGCGACCAGTACCGCGCTACCGACACCCTGATCCCGGGGGAGGGCAAGCTGGTGCTCAGCTTCACCCCCAACGACGGCTCCGACCCGATCGAGCTCGAGGTGTTCGACTTTCCCGAGGGCGGCGGGGTGGCGATGGCGATGTACAACCTCGACGCCTCGATCCGCGACTTCGCCCGGGCGTCGTTTCGCTACGGGCTCGAGCGCGGCTACCCGGTCTACATGTCGACCAAGAACACGATCATGAAGACCTACGACGGGCGCTTCAAGGATCTCTTCGAGGAGGTCTTCGAGGCCGAGTTCAAGGAGGAGTTCGAGGCGAAGGAGCTCACCTACGAGCACCGGCTGATCGACGACATGGTCGCCGCGGCGCTCAAGTGGGAGGGCGGCTACGTGTGGGCGTGCAAGAACTACGACGGCGACGTGCAATCCGACACCGTCGCCCAGGGCTTCGGCTCGCTCGGGCTGATGACCAGCGTGCTGATGACCGCCGACGGCAAGACGGTCGAGGCCGAGGCCGCCCACGGCACCGTCACCCGCCACTTCCGCCAGCACCAGCAGGGTAAGCCGACCTCGACCAACCCGATCGCCTCGATCTTCGCCTGGACGCGGGCACTCGAGGCGCGGGGACACATGGACGACACGCCGGAGGTCGTCGAGTTCGCCGAAACGCTCGAGCGGGTCTGCGTGAAGACGGTGGAGAGCGGGAAGATGACCAAGGACCTGGCGCTGCTGGTCGGCGGCGACCAGGAGTTCCAGACGACGCAGGAGTTCCTCGGCTCGATCGAGGCCAGCCTCCAGGCGGCGATGGCCTAGCTCGAACGACGAACGACGAACGACCCAGGAGCATTACGACGTGAGCCAAACCCCCATCACCATCACCGTCACCGGCGCGGCTGGCCAGATCGGCTACGCGATCCTGTTCCGGGTCGCGTCCGGCCAGATGCTCGGGGAGGACACGCCGGTGCACCTCAACCTGCTCGAGATCCCGGACGCGGTCAAGGCCGCCGAGGGCACCGCCATGGAGCTCGACGACTGCGCCTTCCCGCTGCTCGCCGGGATCGACATCTTCGACGACCCGAAGCCCGCCTTCGACGGCTGCGGGGTCGGGCTGCTGATCGGAGCACGCCCGCGCGGGCCGGGGATGGAGCGCTCGGACCTGCTCGAGGCCAACGGCGGCATCTTCAAGCCCCAGGGCGAAGCGATCAACGCCGGCGCCGCCGACGACGTCAGGGTGCTCGTGGTCGGCAACCCGGCGAACACCAACTGCCTGATCGCGATGTCGAACGCCCGCGACGTGCCGAGCGAGCGCTTCAACGCGATGACCCGCCTCGACCACAACCGGGCGATCGCCCAGCTGGCGAAGAAGACCGGCGCGGCGGTCAGCGAAGTCACCAACATGACCATCTGGGGAAACCACTCGACCACCCAGTACCCCGACCTGGTGAACGCGAGGGTGAATGGCGAGTCGGCCTGGGACGCGGTCGGCGACGAGGCCTGGATCGCCGACGAGTTCATCCCCACCGTCGCCAAGCGGGGCGCCGCGATCATCGACGCCCGTGGCGCCTCCAGCGCCGCCTCGGCCGCCAACGCCGCCGTCGACCACGTCCACGACTGGGTGCTGGGCACGCCGGACGGCGACTGGACTTCGATGTCGGTGCCCTCCGACGGCTCCCACGACGTCGAGGAGGGGCTGGTCTCTAGCTTCCCGTGCACCTGCTCGGGCGGTGACTACACGATCGTCGAGGGACTCGAGGTCACCGATTTCTCCCGCGAGCGGATCGACGCCTCCGTCGCCGAGCTCAAGGAGGAGCGCGACGCGGTCGCCGAGCTGGGTTTGCTCTGACCCGGCGCTACGCCGCGGTGTAGGCCCGGCCGCTCTTCTTCACCCGCCCGTCCTTCTCCAGCTCGCCGAGTACCCGGTAGAGATAGTTCGGCTTGATCCGCATCTTCTTCGCGATCTCCGAGGCGCTGATCCCCGGGTTCGCCTTCACCAGCCGCACCGCCTGGTCGGCGCGGGTGCCGCTCCGGCGCCGCCGGCGCCGGGTGCCCGCGGGCGCGGCTGCGCGAGGCCGGCCCGGCCCTCTGCGTCCCTGGCGGCCGCCGGTGAGGCTCGCCAGCGCTCGCTCGAGCTGGGCGCGCTCGGAGTCGAGCTCGCGCAGCCGCTCGCGGATCAGGCCCGCGGCTTCGTCAACCGTTTTCGACCTCGCTGCCATTCACTTCCCCTTTCGGATTCACCATATCAGCGAACCCACGGTAACAGTACGTGTGTGAAAACGGGGCGCCGGGCCGAGGGGCGCCTAGCTGCGGCGAGTACGCGGCAGGGTGCGAAAGATGATGTCCCACAGCGGGGAGGAGACGCCGAACCCGTAACGGTGGTCCTGAAAGTGATGCCGCATGTGCTGCTCGCGAAGCTGCTTGCCGAGCTTGCCGCGGGGGACGAAGTGGTGAAGGTAATAATGGGTGTAGTCGTAGGCGAGATAGCCGATCAGGAAGCCGGCGAAGACGGGGTAGGCGGTCGGCAGCCCGAGCACGAGCCAGAAGGCGGCGAAGAAGAGCGCGGCCAGCGGGATGCTCGCGCCCGGCGGCATCACCAGCCGCAGGCGATCGTTGGGGTGATCGTGGTGGACGCCGTGGATGATGAAGTGGAGGCGATGGCCGATCGGATGGTCGGGGTCCCAGTGAAAGAGCTTCCGGTGCAGCCAGTACTCCGACAGGGTCCACAGCGCCAGCCCGGCCACCACCAGCAGGACGATCTCGAGCGCCCCCTGCCCCTCGCGGGCGCCAAGCACCACGAGCGCGGCGATCACGGGGCCGAAGATCAACGCCGGGACCGACGGGTGCACGCGGGAGAAGAAGTCGAGGAACCGACTCTTGAACAGGGGCGGCGAGGCGCTCAGCCTGGCTGTCCGCTCGGGGGCCACTGCGCGGTCATTCTAGCGCCGGGCCGCGGCTGATTAGGCTGCCCTAATCCCGGAGGAGCAGCGGCGGCTGCATCGGGGGCACCAGGCCATGGGGGCCGTCGGCGCGAAAGGTGGAGCAGGGCTGGTCCAGATCGAGCGCGCAGAGCAGGTGGCGGTGGAAGTAGCAGTCCTCGCAGCTGCGACCGTTCTTTCGCCGCCGCTTCGCCGTCCCCGGCCGGCGCAGTCCCAACGCTTCGGCGATCTCCGTCGCCTGCTCGCCCTCGACCAACTCCCGTCCTCTCTCGCGCTTCGCTCCCGTGCGCCGACTATCTCACCGCCGGGCGCCGGCCGCGAGCTCCATTCGCGCAATCGGCGCGTTTTTCCTCACCGGGCTCGAGACCGGGTTCGCGGCCGTTGCGGAATAATGATCAACCGTCGATGGCGGACCTGCCCGAGAAGCTCGCCGGCGTGCCGCTCTTCTCGCGCCTGAGCCCCCGTGACCTGAAGCAGCTCGCCAAGCGGATGAACGAGCGCCGCTGGAACGAGGGCGAGACCGTGATCGAGGAGGGCAAGGGTGGGGCCGGGTTCTGGGTGATCGAGGCCGGCAACGCGACCATCAGCGTCCGGGGCAAGTCGATCAACACTCTGGGGCCCGGCGAGCACTTCGGCGAGATCGCGCTTCTCGACGATGGTCCGCGTTCCGCGACGGTCACCGCGGCGACCGACCTGACCTGTTTCGGCATCGTCGCCTGGGAGTTCGCCCCGTTCGTGCGCGAGAACCCCGACGTGGCCTGGACCCTGATGCAGACACTCGCCGCCCGGTTGCGCGACGCCGAGTCCCGCCGCGCGACCTAATCCCTTCTAGCCCGGGGGAGGCTGCACCCCGAGCCCGTCGAAAGTCCGCTTCGCCGCGGCCCGTTCCGGGTCGCCCAGCAGCCAGCCGGTGCGGGCCTCCTGGTAGGGGCACTCGATCTCGGTGAAGATCCCCAGCGCCTCGCGAACCGCCTCCTCGTCATCGTCGCGCTGGCCACGGGCCCGAAGCGTGACCGCGCGCGCGAAGGGGTGCTCGGCGGTGACCCCGGCGGCCCACGCGAGCGCCTCGTCGCTTGCGCGCCCGGCCCGCACCAGCGCCTCCGCTCGAACCGCCGCGCAGGTGGGCCCCGACCACGACCACCCGGGAACCCTCGCCGGGATCAGGTCCGCCGCCTCGGCGGGTCGTGCGTGGTGGAGCAGGACGTCCGCCTCCAGCTGGGCGATGCCGTCGACGTGCTTGCTGTCGCCGGGCGCGAGCCCCCGGGCGAACTCGAACCAGTCGGCGGCATCGTCCTCCTCGCCCCGGTAGCCCAGGACCGCGCCGGGGGAGCCGAACGCCGTCGCCATCGCGGCAACTGGCGGTTGGCCGGCCGCGTTCCACGCCGCCCGCGCCTCGTGCGCCATCGTCAGCACGTCGTCCCATTCGCCCAGGTAGAAGCTCGGCAACAAGCCTCGCTCCCAGGCCGAGTGGGGGATGCCGATCGCCAGGTCGGCCTCGCGGGCCTGCGCCGCCGCCGCGGCCGCCTCCCGGAAGCGTCCGGCCTGGACCAGGCCCTGGTTGAGCATGTGGAGGGCGTCGCTGCGCTCGAACTCGAGCTCGTAGGAGGGCGCCTCGACCCGGTCGATCATCGCCAGCCGCTCACGCGCGCCCTCGACGGCGAACCCGTAGCGACCCTCGTTCCAGGCCATTGCGGTCTCGGCGTCGAGCGCGTTCGAGAGCAGGGCCGGATCGCCGACCTCGCGTGCGAGCTCGATCCCGGCGCGCGCCGGCTCAGCCATGTCCTCCATCCGGTCGAACCGCCACGCGATCCACGCCTCGTTGAGCAGCAGGCGCGCCCGGGTGTCGAGGTCGTCCTCGGCGACGAGCTCCTGGCCGCGCTGCAGCATCGCGGTCAGCTCGTGCTCGGGCACGTAGCCGGTCACGCCTCCCATCCGCGCCCCGATCTGGACCGCATGGGCGTAGGCGGACGCCGCGGCGGCGTTGGCGCCGACCGACTCGGCGACCGCCGCCTCCTCCTGGCACAGCCGCAGCGCCTCGTCGCCGCGGAATCCGCGCACGGCGACGTTGGCCGCCGAGCGCAGGCAGCCGAGGCGCTCCGTGTCCGAGCTCGCGAGCCGGCCCGCCTGCTCGAGCAGATGCTGGGCGCGCATGCTCGCGCCCCTCCTGGCGACGATCTCGGCCGCCTCCCGGCTCGCTCGGTAGGCCGCGCGGCGGCGCTCGGGGCTTGACTCGAGCTCGGCGGCCTGGACCCGGTGGAACGCGATCAGCTCGACGAGCTCGGCGTGGTGCTCGCTTCCGCGGGCGACGATCTCGGCGGTTCGCTCGTGCAGGTAGGCGCGTGTCTGTCGCGGCAGTGACGCGTAGGCGACGTCGCGGATCAGCAGGTGGCGAAAGTCGTAGCGGCCCGGCCCCTCGGTCAGGCGCTCGAGGATCAGCGCCTTGCGGACGAGCTCGTCGAGCGCCTCCCCCGGGGCTTCCTCGAGCAGGTCGGCGAGCGACTGGAACCGGAAGCCCGGGCCGAGCACCGCCGCGTACTGGATCGCGCGCTTCTCGGCGGGCGGCAGGCGGTCGAGCCGGGCGGCGGTCGCCGCCTGCACCGTCTCGGGCAGCTCGGTCAGCGCCGCGTCGGGATCGTCGGCGATCCGGCAGGCGACCTCCTCGGCGAAGAAGGGGTTGCCGCCCGAGGCCTCGGCGACCCGCTCGGCGAGCGTCCGCAGGCGCTCGGGCAGGAGCGCCGTCGAGAGCTCGGTCGCGGCCGCGGTGGCCAGCGGGCGCAGCTCGATCCTGGTCACGTTCGGCGCCGTGCGCCCGAAGCCCGGCCGGCGCTCGACCAGCTCGGGGCGGCTGGTGCAGAGGATCAGCGTCGGGGCCCCGCCGAGCCCCAGCGCGACGTCTTCGACCAGGTCGAGGAACCCCTCATCGGCCCAGTGCGTGTCGTCGATCCCGATCACCAGCGGGCGCTCGCTGGCCAGCAGCGCGACCAGCCTTCGCCAGGCCCGCTTCAGCGCGTCGCCGATGTCGCCGTTGCCGCTCTCGCCGCCGAGCGGCACCGCGAGCGTCGCGGCGAGGGAGGCGGCGTCGTCGGCCCCGAGCGCGGCGAGTCGCTCCGAGAGGGCGGCGCGGACGTCGTCGACCGAGGCGTCGGGGCTGGCGCCGGCCGCCTCGCGCAGGATCTCGCCGAGCGCCCAGAAGGCGATGCCGCGCCCGTAGGGCGGGTTGCGGCCGAGCAGCACCCGCGGCGGGTTGGCCTCGGCGCCGAGCTCGTTGAAGAGCTCGTTCGCGAGCCGCGTCTTGCCGATCCCAGCCTCACCGGTGACGGTGACCAGCTCGGGGGTCCGCTGGCGCACTGCGCGCCGGTAGGCGATCCGCAGCAGCTCGAGGTCATCCTCGCGCCCGACGAAGGGAGAGGCCGAGAGCGGCGCGGTCGAGATCACCGAGACCGCCCTGAAGGCGTCCAGCGGCGCCGGGAAGCCCTTCGCATCGACCGCGTCGTGGGGCTCGAGCTTGACCGTCCGCGCCGAGCGCGCCGCCCGCTCGCCGACCAGCACCTCGCCCGGGGTCGCCGCCGCCTGCAGGCGAGCGGCGGCGTTGACGGCGTCGCCGGTCACCGACAGGTCGCCGCCGCCGTCGAGCGCCAGCACCTCGCCGGTCTCGATCCCGACCCGTACCGCCAGGCCCTCGCCAGCGGCCGCCAGCCGGGCGCTGAGCTCGAGCCCGGCGGCCACTGCGCGGTCGGGGTCGTCGCCGTGGGCGGCCGGGACCCCGAAGACCGCCATCACCGCGTCACCGATGTACTTCTCGATCGTCCCGCCGTGCTCGCTGAGGGTCGAGCGGGCCAGATCGAAGAACGGCGCCAACCGCCGGCGCAGGTCCTCCGGGTCGCGCCCGGCGGCGATCTCGGTCGACCCCACCAGGTCGACGAACACGATCGTCGCCAGCTTGCGCTCGGCGTCCTGGAGCGGTTCGAGCGGCGCGCCGCAGGACGAGCAGAAGCGAGCCTCCTCCGCCGCTTCGGTGCTGCAACGCCAGCAGACGCTGCTCATGGGCCTGACGATAACGCCAGCCGCAGCCATGGCAGGCGCCGTTCAATCCCCGCCCAAGCGGCGATCCGACGGGGCGACGGCTCTAGAGTTGAGCCGGATGAGGGTCACCGTGCTCGGCAAGTCGCCGGCGTGGCAGGACGCAGGTGGCGCTTGTAGCGGCTACCTGATCGAAGACGGCGATACGAGGCTGTTGCTCGACTGCGGCAACGGCGTGTTCGCGAAGCTGCGCGAGCACGTCGACTACGTCGACGTCGACGCGGTGCTGATCTCACACCTGCACGCCGACCACTTCATCGACCTGGTCCCGTTCTCCTACGCGCTGCTGCTGTCCCCGCGCCAGCAGCCGGTCCCGGTCGCCGGCTACCCCGGCACCGACGACCCCGCCCGGCCGCGGCTGATCGCGCCGTCCGCGGCCCGACAGACCTTCCGCACCGTGGTCGGCGCCTGGGGCGACGAGACCCTGATCGAGGCGGCGTTCAGGCTCGAGCCCTACGACGAGGGCTCGACCGTCGAGATCGGCTCGCTACGTGCCAGCTTCGCCACGGTGCCCCACTTCATCACCACCCACGCGGTGAACTTCACCTCCACCAACGGCGCCGGCCGGCTCACGTTCAGCGCCGACTGCCGGCCCTGCGAGGAGCTCGTCGAGGCGGCTCGGGGGACCGACCTGCTGCTGGTCGAGGCGACCCTGCCGCGGCCGGAGCGAACCGGGATCCGCGGCCATCTGACCCCGGGCGAGGCCGGCGAGCACGCCCGGCGCGCGGGGGCGGGGAGGGTCGTGCTCACCCACATCTCAGACGAGCTCGACGCCGACTGGGCGCGCGAGCAAGGCTCGACCGCGTTCGGCGCTCCGGTCGAGGTCGCCCGCGAGGGCGACGTGCTCGAGCTCTAGCTGAGCTGCCTCGGGCCCGGGCCGGGTGGCGTTCCGCGCGGGGCCGGCCGCGGTGGCGTTCCGGTCGGGCTCCGGCCGGGTGGCGTTCCCCTCGGGCCGTGGCGTGGCGCCGGCCGGAGCCGATTTGCACGTAGGGGCGGGCGGGGGCGGGATATCGGCGTGCTCGGTGGTCCACGAGCGGCGAATTTTCGAAGAGACGGGGATCTCTGCCATATGGCGAGGGGAATCCCCTTCTATTCGCGCAAAGAGGCGAAACGACCCCGCCTGGAGGGGGCGGCCGCGTCGCTGCGGCACGGTTCCCCGAACCGTCGGATCGGCGCCTTGCCGGATGACTTGAGCCCGGGCTCGCCGGGCGTGGACGCATGTTCGACTCCGAGAAGTCGAGTCGGCAGCGGGTTCTGCCGATTGTTGAGTCATGGACGGATTGTCCGAGTCCCTGGCCGGCCCCGCGGGCAGCGACGATGACCTCTGGCACCTCGCCAACAAGGATTCGCTCACCGGGCTCTTCAACCGCCGGCGATTCCTCGAGGAGCTGGAGCGAGAGCTGGCGGTGGCGAAGCGAAACGAGGCCCCCGGCGCCGTTGTGATGCTCGATCTCGATCGATTCAAGGAGGTGAACGACTCACTCGGCCACGCCGCCGGGGACACCGTGCTGATGTGGGTGGCCGAGGCGCTGCGCCGGCGGCTGCGAATGACCGACACGCTTGGGCGACTCGGCGGCGACGAGTTCGCCATCGTCCTGCCGGGCTGCGCCGCGCCCGAGGCCGAGCGCCTCGCGATCGAGCTGGCCGCCTCGGTCGCGGAGGGGGCGAAGGTCAAGATCGCGGGCCGCGAGCGCGCGATCACGGCCAGCTTCGGCGTCGCCCCATTCGGCACCCGGAAGAGCGAAACCGTCGATGCGCTGATGGTCGAGGCCGACCTCGCCATGTACAGGGCGAAGTCCGAGGGCGCCGGCGGAATCGAGGTCTTCGACGAGCAGATGCGCGCCGAGCTGCGCGCTCGCCTGCGGGTCGAGGCGGAGCTTCGCGAGGCGATCGACGGGGGGTGGTCTACCAGCCGATCGCGTCGCTGCACGACGGCAGGCCGGTCGGATGCGAGGCGCTGCTCCGCTGGGATCATCCCACCCGCGGGCTGGTTCAGCCGAACGAGTTCATTCTGGTCGCCGAGGAGCAGGGCCTGATCGCGCCGATCGGGCGCTGGGTGCTCGAGCAGGCCTGCCGGCAGGCGGCCGAGTGGCGGCGGCCGGGCTCGAACGTCTACGTCTCGGTAAACGTCTCGCCGCTGCAGTTCGTCCGCGACGATTTCGTCGGCGACGTCGAGCGGGCGCTCGCGGACAGCCGGTTGCCCGCGTCCCTGCTGTGCCTCGAGATGACCGAGACCTCGCTGGTCCACGATGCCCGCCCCCTGTTGCCCGCGCTGCGCCGTCTGAGGGACCTCGGCGTCCGGCTCGCGATTGACGACTTCGGCGGCGGGGCGTCGTCGTTCGGGCTGCTTCGCATCCTGCCGATCGACGTGATCAAGGTCGACCGCGTATTCATCGGGGGCCTACCCGATCGGCGCGACGACCGCGCGATCGTCGCCGCGGTGCTCTCGCTCGCCGACGAGCTCGACCTCACGGTGATCGCGGAGGGGGTCGAGGAGGATCGCCAGCACTGGGAGCTGCGCGACCTGGGCTGCCGCTTTGCCCAGGGCTTCCTCTATGCGAGGCCGGTTCCCGCGCACCGGCTGGAGCTCGACGGCTACCCGGCGGCCGTTCAGCGCGCAGCCTGAGCTCTCGGCCGCGATCCGCGCTGGCGTCGCTAGAGGCCTGATGGGGTTATCCCCGCACGCGGGGACGCCGCATGCCGGCGCTGGATCGCCACCCACGGGCTCGCGGGTAGCGCTGCTACCCGCTTCACCCCCGTGCGGCGCCCAGCTTGGCCTGCGACGCCCCCGCGCACGGCGCTAACCCCATCAGGCCTCTAGATTTCGAGGCGATGCCCCGTCAGCGCGACCTGCTGGTCAACTTCGAGCGCATGTGGCGCGAGATGGACGAGCTGCTCGGCGACCCGTTCGCCGAGTCGTGGTCGCGCCCGCAGCGTGCGGCGACCGGGTTCTCGCCTCGGGTCGACGTCTACTACTGCGGCGACGAGCCGCGGGCGATCGTCAAGGTCGAGCTCGCTGGAGTCGACATCGAGACCGTCTCGCTCGAGGTCGCCGGTCGGGAGCTGATCGTCACCGGCGAGCGGCCGGTGCAGGAGATCGAGGGACGCGTCTACCAGCAGGTCGAGATCGAGGCCGGGCCGTTCCGGCGCGTGGTCGAGCTCGGGGCCGAGGTCGCCTCGGAGGCCGCCCGCGCCACCTACGAGGACGGCGTCCTGCGGGTCGAGCTGCCGCTGCGCCGCACCGGCCAGGTGACTCGGCGCGTGCCGATCGAGCCGCCCGAGGGGTAGCCCCGGTGACCGACTCGCCACTCGAGGTGGTCGAGCTCCCCGACGTCGAGGAGGCGGTTCGCGCCCGCCACGGCGGCGAGCTGCCGACGGCGCTGCCGGTGCTGCCGCTGAAGGAGATCGTCGCCTACCCGGACACGCTCACCCCGCTTGCGGTCGGCCAGGAGCGGTCGGTGCGGCTGGTCAACGACGTGCTCTCGGGCGAGCGGACGCTGGTGATGGTCGCCGCGCGCGACCCGTCGGTCGACGAGCCCGGTCCCGACCAGCTCTACGACGTCGGCGTGGTCGGGGTCGTCGCCCGGATGCTCAAGGTGCCCGACGGGACGATGCGGATCCTGGTCCAGGCGACCGAGCGAGTTCGGATCGGCGACTACGTGGCCGAGGAGCCCTACCTGGTGGCGCGGATCGAGGGGCTCCCGGACGAGGTCGAGGAGACGCCCGAGCTCGAGGCGCTGACCCGCAACGTCCAGAACACCTTCACCGAGATCATCGAGCAGATCCCCTACCTGCCCGAGGAGCTGCAGCTCGCGGTCACCAACATCGACGACCCCTCGGCGCTCACCCACCTGATCGCCGGAGCGCTGCGGATCTCGACCGAGGAGAAGCAGGAGCTGCTCGAGCAGGTCGACGTGGCCCGCCGCCTGCGCCGGCTGTCGGAGATCCTCGCCCGCGAGCTTGAGGTGATCCAGCTCGGCTCGCAGATCCAGTCCGAGGTCGAGTCGGGGATCGAGAAGGGCCAGCGGGAGTACTACCTGCGCGAGCAGCTCAAGGCGATCCAGCGTGAGCTCGGCGAGGAGGACGAGCAGCAGGCCGAGGTCAACGAGCTGCGGAAGCGGATCGAGGAGGCGAAGCTGCCCGAGCACGCCCAGAAGGCGGCGGACCGCGAGCTCTCGCGGCTCGAGCGGCTGCCCGCGGCCGCGGGGGAGTACGGGGTCATCCGCACCTACCTGGAGTGGCTGGTCGAGCTGCCGTGGAGCGTGACCACCGAGGACAACCTCGACATCGGCCACGCTCGCGAGGTCCTGGACGCCGACCATTACGACCTCGAGAAGGTCAAGGATCGGATCCTCGAGTACCTCGCCGTCCGCTCCCTGAACCCCGAGTCGCACGGCCCGATCCTCTGCTTCGTCGGCCCGCCGGGGGTCGGCAAGACCAGCCTCGGCAGATCGATCGCCCGTGCGCTCGGGCGCGAGTTCGAGCGGATCTCGGTCGGAGGGGTGCGCGACGAGGCCGAGATCCGCGGCCACCGCCGCACCTACATCGGAGCGATGCCCGGGACGATCGTCCGCGCCCTGCGCGACGCCGGCAGCCGCAACCCGGTGTTCATGATCGACGAGATCGACAAGATGGGTGCCGACTTTCGCGGCGACCCCTCGAGCGCGATGCTCGAGGTTCTCGACCCGGCGCAGAACGACACCTTCCGCGACCACTACCTCGACCTCACGTTCGACCTCTCCGACGTGATGTTCATCGCCACCGCGAACACGCTCGACACGGTCCCGCCCGCGCTCCAGGATCGGATGGAGGTGATCCAGCTCTCCGGTTACACGCTCGACGAGAAGCTCCACATCGCCAAGCGCTACCTCGTCCCTCGCCAGATCACCGAGAACGGGCTCAAGCGCAGCCAGATCTCGTTCGCCGACGCCGCCCTGCGCGCGATCGCCGACGAGTACACCCGCGAGGCCGGCGTGCGCAACCTGGAGCGCGAGGTCGGCACGGTGTGCCGCAAGGTCGCCCGCGAGGTGGCCGAGTCGAATGAGGCGCCTCAACAGCGGCGCGGCTCGGCTACGCCTCGCAAGGCGAAGGGCAAGCAGACGATCTCGGCGAAGCGCGCCCGCGAGCTGCTCGGCCGCCGGCGCTTCTTCGCCGAGCAGCGGCGGCGGACCAAGGACCCCGGCGTCGCCACCGGCCTCGCCTGGACTCCGGTCGGCGGCGAAGTGCTGTTCATCGAGGCGACCGCGATGCCGGGATCGGGCAAGCTGACGATCACGGGCCAGCTCGGAGACGTGATGCGCGAGTCGGCCGAGGCCGCGCTGTCGTGGGTCCGCGGCCACTACAAGCGCCTCAACTCCGACCTCCCCGACGACTGGTTCGCAAACAACGACATCCACGTCCACGTCCCCGCCGGGGCGGTGCCCAAGGACGGGCCCTCGGCCGGGGTGGCGATGGCGGTCGCCCTCGCCTCGCTGGTCTCCCAACACCCGGTGTCCAGCGACGTCGCGATGACCGGCGAGGTCACGCTCACCGGCCAGGTGCTGCCGGTGGGCGGGCTGAAGGAGAAGTCGCTTGCCGCCGAACGCGCCGGGATCTCGCGGGTGATCGTCCCCTCGCGCAACGAGGGCGAGATCCTCGAGATCCCCGAGCACGAGCGAAACGAGCTCGAGTTCGTCTACGTCGACCGGATCGAGCGAGCGTTGGAGGCGGCTCTCGACGGGGTATATGCTCAGCGCCGCACCTGATCCGGACGACGAGGAGAGGCAACGCACATGGCAAGGAGCACACGGACGCAGCAGGCGCGCAGCGCGATCGGCGCAGCGGGCTCGAACCCCTACCTGCGCCGGCTGGTCGAGGATGAGGAGCTGCGCGACAGCATCCGGCAGGCCTTCGACGCGGCCCGTCACGCCTACGAGCGGATGTCAAACAGCAACGGCCCGGTGAACGCGGTGATCGACGACAAGAAGGTCCACAAGGACCTCAAGGTCGCCGCCGAGTCGCTGCGCGAGGCCTCCGACCGGCTGCGGGGCAAGCAGCGCGAGAGCCATTGGGGCCGCATCGTCCTGATCGCGATCGCGGCCGCGGTGCTTGCGATCGTGCTCAGCGAGGACCTCCGCAAGGCGGTCCTCGACAAGCTCTTCGGGGCCGAGGAGGAGTTCGAGTACACCTCGACCACCGCCCCGGCCGCCACCCCGGAGCCCGCGGCAGCCGAATAGCCAGCACCTGCGCGGTGACCCGCCGTTAGCGGTACGGTCGTACCGCTATCGGGGTGGTACGAGCGCAAGCAGAGGGGAGTGGGACCGATCGGGCGCTGTCCGAGCGGGCGCTGACCGGCGCGAAGGCGCGGCGGATCGTCGAGGCGATGCGAGAATCGGTCGCCGAGGTCGGGATCACCGGCTCGACCTTCGAGCGCGTCTCCGCCAAGGCGGGAGTCAGCCGCGGCCTGCTGCACTACTACTTCGGCACCAAGGAGCGGCTGCTGGTCGAGGTGATCCGCCGCGACACCGACTACCGGATCGAGACCCTCGGCAGCGAGCTGAGGCAGGCGAGCACGGTCGACGAAGTGATCGCCGCCTTCTTCGCCACCTTCGAGCGCACGATCTCCGAGGAGACCGGCTACGTCTACATGGTCTCCGAGCTCTACGTCGCCGGCCGCACCAGCCCCGACCTTCAGCGCGAGCTCGGCACGCTTTACGCCCGCGCCCGGGCGGCGTTCGCCGAGATCCTGCGTGAGAAGGAGGCCGAGGGCGTGCTCAAGCTCCGCTACGACGCCGAGTCGGTGCTCTCGTACCTGTTCGCCGCCGGCGACGGGGCCACCGTCCAGCAGCTCACCGACCCGACCCTCGACCGCCGCGGGTTCGCCCGCTGCGGGGTCGACGTCGCCCGCTACCTGCTCGACGCCTCCTGATTGCCGGGGCGGGCGCGGGACATCGCCCGCCGGAGGCCACCCTGAGGCGCGGTGGGGATGGACGCGTCGTGGCGGCCAGCCCGGCGGAGCCTCCAGCGGGCGACATCCCGCGCCCGCCTCGTGAGTGACGGATCTCACGCTGCGGCGCGCGCCGCGGCGTAACGATCCCTGGTCATGCGCGCGGCGATGGTCAGGCTGTCCGGCCTTCTCGGCAGGCGGCGCTGGCTGATCGTCGCGGTCTGGCTCGCGGTCGTCCTCGCCGCGTTGCCGTTCTTCTCCCGCCAGACGGAGGACCTCACCGGCGGCGGGTTCGACGTCCCGGCCAGCGCCTCGGAGCGGGTCCAGGACACGGTCACCGCCGACTACGGGCCCCACCAGGACGGGGCGGTCAGCGCGGTGCTCGAGGCCGAGCCGGGCGCAACGCCGGAGCAGCTCGACGCGGCAGTGGCCCGGGTCGGTGACGCGGTGGCGGGGGTCGACGACTTCAGCCTCGCCGACGGCGCGCTCGCGGCCGCCGGCCGGGAGCTGCGGCGCGAGGGGGTGGCCGTGATCCCGGTCTCCTCCGAGCTTCCCCCGAGTCGCCAGATCGACCCCGCCTCGGACCTGCGCGAGGAGCTCTCGCCGGGCGACGCTGTCGGCGGCGTGACGCCCTACCTCGCCGGCCAGCCGGCGGCCTGGGCCGGCCTGCAGGAGCTCTCCCAGGAGGACCTCGAGCGCGCGGAGACGATCGGCTTTCCGATCGTCGCCCTGATCCTGCTCACCGTCTTCGGCTCGCTTGCGGCTGCGTCGCTGCCGCTGGCGCTCGGGTTCGTCTCGGTCGCGGTCACCGGGGCGGTGATCTACCTGCTCTCACAGCAGATGGACATGTCGGTCTTCGTGGTGAACATGGCCTCGATGATCGGCATCGGGGTCGCGGTCGACTACTCGCTCTTCATCCTCGCCCGCTTCCGCGAGGAGGTGCGTGCCGGACGCACGGCGGAGGAGGCACGGGGCGAGGCGCTGGCGACCTCGGGCCTCGCGGTCGCCTTCTCGGGGCTCGCGGTGGTGATCTCGCTCGCCGGGCTGTGGATGATCAACAACCAGAGCCTGCGCTCGATGGCGCTCGGGGCGATGATCGTCGTTGCGATCGCGATCCTGACCGCGGTCGTTCTGCTGCCGGCGCTGATCCGATTGCTCGGCCACCGGGTCGAGGCGGGTGGCCCGATCTGGTCGATTCTCCTCTTCACCCGGCGGCTGACCGTCGGGCGGCGCCGCCGGCCGGGATCGACCACGCCCGGTGGCCCGGGCTTCTGGGACCGCTGGACTGCGCGGGTGATGCGCCGCCCGGTGCTCTCGGTCGTCGCCACCAGCGTCGTGCTGCTCGCGCTCGCATCGCCGGTGCTGTCGCTGGAGACCGGCACCGGTGCGCTCGACCAGTTCCCCGCCGGGCACGACGTCCGCGGGGGCGCCGAGCTCGCCTCGGCGGCGTCCGGCGGCGCGACCAACCCGATCCAGGTCGTCGCCGAGTTCGATCGCGGCGACCTCTCCGACCCTCGCAATCGCGCCGATGCGGCGACGCTGGCGCGCGAGATCGGGGCTGTGCCAGGGGTCACCGAGGTCGCCCGTCCGGCGGGCGCCGGCACCAGCGCCCTGATCACCGCCTCGACCGAGGCGGCCCCCGACTCCGACGCGTCCTACGCCGTCGTCGAGCGTCTCCGTGACCGGGTGGTGCCCGCATCGGCGCTCGCCGAGCGCGCCGAGGTGCTCGTCGGGGGCGAGTCGGCCCGCATCGTCGACGTCCAGGACCAGATCGACGGCGGGATGTGGCGGATCGTCGCCTTTGTCCTCGGCTTCTCGTTCCTGGTCCTGATGGTGATGCTGCGGTCGCTGATCCTGCCGCTGAAGGCGATCCTGATGAACCTGCTCTCGATCGGCGCCGCCTACGGGGTGCTCGTGATCGTCTTCCAGTGGGGCTGGATCGACGGCTTCCTCGGCTTCGAGTCGTCGGGGGCGATCGACGTGCTCACCCCGCCGCTTGTCCTCGCCGTCGTCTTCGGCCTCTCGATGGACTACGAGGTGTTCCTGCTCTCGCGGATCCGCGAGCGCTACGAGGCACACGGGGACAACCGCCGCGCGGTGGCCGAAGGGCTCGCATCGAGCGCCCGCACGATCTCCTCCGCTGCGCTGATCATGACCTCGGTCTTCGCCGTCTTCGTGCTCACCGGCGTGCCCTCGATCAAGGAGCTCGGGCTCGGCAACGCGGTCGCGATCGCGCTCGACGCCACCCTGGTGCGGCTGATCCTCGTCCCCGCGGCGATGCAGCTGATGGGGCGCTGGAACTGGTGGCTGCCGGGCTGGCTCGACCGGATCCTGCCCCGGCTGAGCTTCGAGGGCGGCACGGGGGACGCCGAAGGGGCCGCAAAGCAACCGGTGCCCGGTCGCGCTTCCGTGTAGGCTGCCCGGCGCCGTAGGGGGCTGTCCAATTTCTATAGGGAGGTTCTTCCTTGTCCCGCAAGCCGATGCTGCTGCTCGTCGCCGTCGCGGCCCTGGCCGCTCCGCTCACCCTCGCCGCGTGCGGGGACGACGACGATGACGATGACGACGCGACCACCGAGGCCGCGGCCGAAGAGACCGCCGGTCCGACCGAGGTGACCCTGACCGCCGACGACGCCGGCGGCAACTACACCTTCGAGCTCTCCGAGGCCCCGACCGCGGAGACCGAGACGGTGGTCTTCGACAACCAGGGCGCAGAGCCGCACGCGATCGTCTACGCCAAGATCAACGAGGGCTTCACGGTCGACGAGGCCTACGAGCTCGAGGGCAGGCAGGGCTCCGCCGAGGTGCTGATCGAGGACGGGGCGCGTCCGGGCCAGTCGAAGACCCTCGAGATCACCGGGGAGGCCACACCGGGCGACTACGCGATGCTGTGCCCGATCCCCTCTCCGGAGGGCGTCCACTACGAGCTCGGCCAGCTCGAGGAGTTCACGATCGAGTAGTGCCGCGCGCGACGCGGCGGTTACGGAACATCCCCCTGCGGATGCCACCTTGCGGCGCGGGTGGCAGTTTCGCCGTCTGCCCGCGGTCATGCGGAGCATCCGCCGGGGGACGTCCCGCACCCGCCGCTGGTGCTTACAGCTCGATTAGCACGTAGGCCTCGACCGGATCGCGCTTTCCCTTGATCCGCAGGTCACCCAGCCGCTCCACCCGCGGGGCGGCGAGGCGGCGCATCGTCTCCGCGCCGATCGCGATCTCGCCCACAGGGGCCTCGGACTCGAGGCGCGAGGCGAGGTTGACGGCGTCGCCGATCGCGGTGTAGCTGCGCCCGGGGCCGGCGCCGACGACGCCGACCATCGCCTCGCCGGTGTTGACCCCGATCCGGAACCGCGGCCAGTCGGGGTGCTGCTGCGCCAGCGCTCGCGCGCGGTCGCGGATCGCGACCGCGGCGCGGGCGGCGCGCACCGCGTGGTCGTCCTCGCCGGCCTGCTCGCCGAAGGTCGCCATCAGCGCGTCGCCGATCAGCTTGTCGATCCGCCCGCCGTGCTCGTGGACGATCGGCGGGATCGTCGCCTCGAAGTAGGCGTTCAGCATCTCGCTGACCTGACGCGGGTCGCGTCCCTCCGAGTAGGCGGTGAAGCCGGCGAGATCGGCGAAGACGACCGAGATCTCGCGCGCGCCGCGGGTCGTCTCCTCGGTGTAGAGCGGGGCGAAGCGCTCCTCGCGCCACTCCTGCCGGGCGGCCCAGGCGACGAGCGCGAATGCGACCAGGATCAGCAGGTGCCACTCCCACCAGCTCGCGTGCCAGTTGCGCGCGAACGCGGTCGCCAGGATCGCCTCGGCGAGCAGCACGAACCCGGTCGCGACCGCGAGCGGCAGCAACTCGCGGCGACGGCGGGCGAGGCCGAGGTAGCGGACGGCCGCGATCGCGAACAGCACCGCGCCCGCGACCGCCGGGATCGCGATCGGCCCGGAGGCGCGCTCGACCTCGGTCACCCGGTCGAGCGGCGCCAGCCCGACAACCGTCGCCAGCGCCCAGAGCAGCATCATCGCCACGAGCGCCGCGCGCAGCCGCCGCTCAACGGCGCGCAGGGACGCGAGCCCAGCCGCTGTCTCCGACACGGTCGATGCCGCCGCGAACAGGGCCGCGATCACCAGCCCGACCGGGACCGCGATCTGGAAGCCGAGGTTCGAGCTCTCCAGGAAGACGTCGGGCGTCGCAAGCGCGTGCAGGGCGAGGAAGCCGCCGGCGGCGAGGAAGGAGAGCGAGACCAGGAAGAGGCGGGTGTCGCCCCGGCGGTCGGCGGCGTCCCCGGTCGCATAGGCGAGCCCCGCGGTGGTTGCGGCGGCGAGCATCACCAGCCAGAAGTGGGAGGGGTGGTGCTGCCAGCGCACGTCGAGCTCGGGGGCTGCCAGCAGCAGCGCGAAGCCGGCCGCGGGCAGCAGGGCCGCGGCGAGCGCGGCGAGCGCCGCCTGCCGTCGCCCTCCTGACGTTCGCTCCAGCGCGCCGCTCTCCATGCGGCGCTACAGCCTATGGGGCTGTCGCCCGCTCAGGCGAGCCTGGCCGGGCGCCGGGGGAAGACCCTCTGCAGCCGCAGCAGGTCGCGCACCGATCCGTGCGGGCGCACCCGGCGACGCAGCAGCGCTCGGCGCGGATCGGCGCCCTGCGTCGTCACGCTGACCCAGTCCTCCCAGCTCGTCTCCAGGGTCAGGTCGGGGTCCGGGGCCTCGCCGGGCTCGGCGGCCGTCGAGCCGTTGGCGATCCGCAGGTGCCAGGGGTCGGCGTCGTCGAAGCGCCACTGGATCGTCAACGGCTTGCCGTCGACGGCGTCGGCGCGCGCGGAGCGCGCGATCACGTCGAAGAAGATCCGCTGCACCTCCGGCGAGGAGTCGGGGCGGCCGTTCGGCTCACCCATCACTCCGGCGCGCAGCAGGGTGATCTGGCGCCGGGCGATCTCCTCCTCGGGCAGCGAGTGGTCGACCGGGAACACGCCCGGCATCTCCTCGAGCGGGTAGCCGGTCGCGCGCCACTTGGCCTTCACCGAGCGCATCCCGAAGGCGTAGATGTCCTCGAGCTCGAACCCCCAGCAGCGGGTGTACTCGAGGTCCCAGTTCGGCGGCACGAACACGCCGAGCGAGTACGGCATCACCTCGCGCAGCAGCTCGGCGGCGGCCTCCTTGCACTCCTCGGACTCGGCGAAGAGCTCGGAGAGCACCTTGACCCCGAACCCGATGTGGCGCTGCTCGTCGCGGGAGACGTTCTTCATCCCCTCGCTGAAGCCCGGCATCGTTCCGGTCTTGACGAAGTAGTCCTCGATGTAGTGCTGGCCCGGCTGGGCGAGGGTGGCCTCGACGACCAGGTGGTAGAGGGCGATCGCGCGGGCGAAGTTGGGCAGCGAGCGGTCGCGGCGCAGGTCGTCGGCCATCCGGTCGAGCCGGTCGAAGACGTTGCGGTAGCCCCAGTTGAGCTGCGGCTCGGTGTAGGCGAGCCCGGAGGAGATCGAGTTGCCGGCGCCGATCACCTCGTTGAAGAAGCGGCTGAAGAAGACCGCGTGGCGCGCCTCGTCGACCTGCTGGGTGGCGAGGAAGTACTTCTGCTCCTCCTTGGGCGCGGCGTCGATGTAGGGGGAGAGGTTGTCGGTGACCGAGTCCTCGCCGTAGAAGAACATCGAGTA